>WRCH01000029.1 GCA_009784115.1 Chitinispirillia bacterium | reverse complement strand
GCGAAGGGGGCGGCAGCTTTACCAAAGCCTCCCAAACTCAAGAAGGGTTTAATAAAAAGTCCTGAGCAAATTGAGATAATGCGCCGCTGCGGACGCTTTAACGGAGAGCTTCTTGATTATATAAAACCCTTTGTTAAAGAAGGAGCTGTTACTGCGGATTTAGACCGGCTTGTCAATGAGTACGTCGTGAAGCATGGGTATAAATCCGCCTGTCTTGGCTATAAGGGGTATCCCAAATCCTGTTGTATCTCCCGCAATGATGTTGTCTGTCACGGTATTCCATCGCCAAATGAGCGTCTTCAAAATGGCGATATCGTTAACATAGATCTTACGACAATTGTCAATGGATTTTATGGTGATTCATCAGAGACGTTTTTCATTGGTGAAGTTAGTAAAGATGCGCGTCATTTGGTAGAAACCGCAGCGCGGGCGCTTATTATAGGAATTGACGCAGTAAAACCTGGATTGCCGCTTGACGCAATAGGTGCGGCGATTGAACCGTACGTAAAATCAAGAGGCTGCTCTGTTGTAAAGCAGTATACCGGGCATGGGATAGGGGCAAAGTTCCATGAGTTTTTTTCAGTTTATCATCACGTAGAACCGGACAGTGATAAAATAGTAATGCTCCCGGGAATGACATTCACAATTGAGCCGATGATAAATAGAGGCGGCTGGGAGGTGGATACCGACAAGCGCGATAAATGGACAGTACGCACAAAAGACGGATCGCTAAGCGCTCAATTCGAGCATACAATTGCAGTTACAGAGACTGGCGCGGAGATACTAACGCTAACTCCATCGCAAAAAGCGGCGGGAGTGAGGCTTCACGCGGCTGGTGTTGATTATAGATAATTATTGAAATATTGGTTGAATATTGTGTTTTTCCGCACCCCTTTAGGGGTGCAACCTCTGTAGCCCCGGGTTTTAACCCGGGGTGACGGCGTTAGATACAATATTTAATCATTGGATATACAATAAATAATTTAGCAGAGGACAACGAATTATTAGTGTGGATGAAAATAAAACCTCATACGAAAAAGTAGTAATAGCGGGATTGCAAACCTCCGGCAGCGATAGTTCGCTGTTTGAGGAGGATATGCAGGAGATGGCGATGCTTTGCACTACAGCCGGAGCAGTTGTATCCGGTGTGTTCGTGCAGAAAAAAGAGAGTATTGCCGCCTCAACCTATCTTGGCGAGGGCAAACTTCACGAGATCGCTTCCTTTATGAAGGATAACGAGGTGAAGACGCTTGTTATTGACGCGAAGCTTACACCCGGTCAAATGCGCAACATCGAAAAGATCACTAAAAGCAAAGTGCTTGACAGAAGTCAGCTTATTCTTGATATCTTCGCATTACACGCCAAAACAGTTGAAGCCAAGGTACAGGTTGAACTTGCGCAGATGAAAAATATTTATCCGAGGCTTACTCACGCGTGGACTCACTTTTCGGAGCAGTTCGGAAGCGGCGGGATAGGTATGCGGGGGCCCGGTGAGAAGCAGCTTGAGGTTGACAGGCGGCTTGTTCAGAAGAAAATAGCCGATCTTAAAGACCGGCTCAAAAAAATAGAAAAAAGCAGAGTAGTTCAGCGAAAAGGGCGCAGCGATATGTTCAAAGCGTCTCTTGTCGGGTATACAAACGTTGGCAAATCTTCACTTTTAAACGCGCTCTGCGGCTCTGATGTACTTGTGGAAAACAAGCTCTTCGCAACGCTTGATACCGCTACACGCAGGGTATTTATTCAGGGAGCAGGGAATGCGGTTATATCCGATACTGTCGGTTTCTTGCGCAAACTGCCTCACGATCTCGTAGCATCTTTCAGAAGTACGCTCAGCGTTGTCGTAGAGTCTGATCTTCTTATCGTAGTGCTTGACGCGTCAAGCGAGTGGATTGATCAGCAATTGGAGACGGTAAACTTGGTGCTTGAGGAGCTTGGGGCCGCTGAGGTTGAAAAGATGTATCTGTTTAACAAAGTTGATCTTTTGGAAGACCCGTTTGTCCGCAAGAGGCTGCAAAATAGTTTCCCCGACGCTCTTTTTGTCTCATCAATGAATCTGGACGATATGCAGGATGTCAAAACGCGTCTTTCAGAGATTATCATCCGTCAAAGACAGCAGGCGGCGGCGGAGTCGATTATTAAAGAGAAAACAAAAGGGCTTGTTAAGAAAATTAACTATCCGCTATGATATGTTGATGATTTCGTTTTGGCTATTGATTAAATTATACCATCTTATTTGACAGCATGAATTATATTCCATACTCAGTTATTTTTTGCGAAAAGCATTAAATAATTACGAAAACGCGGGAAGCAAGAGAAAATACGGAAAACTTCCGCAGTACGGGGAACGTGTTCTATACTCTCGGATGGATAGGGTTAAGCGGTTTTACGCTGACACTGTTTTTTTGATTAGGGGTCATATTCCTAAGAAATTGTGATAGGACAGATTGACAATATAATTAAATTAACCGGTTTATCCCGGGAACAAATACAAGAACTTATGAATGAACAAAAACTAAAATCGGATAACGCATGAAAAAATTAACTTCGCGCGTGAGCGCGGCAGGATTTGTTGTGATTGCCGCGATGTTTACGGTGAGCTGTATCAGGAACTCCTCTATATTCCGTAAACCAAAGGTATAAGCCATTTTTATGATGATATTAACTCCTGTAATAATTATGCTTCTAACATTCTTAACCGTGTATACCGCATACACCGCTATGGCGTATCCAACACATCTAAACCCAACACCAATACCCAAAACAAAACACACGCACGCTAATTCCTGTTTGTCAAGCCCCCCCCCCCCATTTTTTAGATGGTTTTTATTATCGCCCCTGCTGTCAATTAGAACCCGCAGGCGGTTCTCCTGTAAGAAAATATCCATTTTACATATCTATTTGGCAAATGGCCTTAAAACGCGTTTATGGGCGTTTTAGAGCGATGTCGTTTTTGTCCTTTATGTCCTTTGAAAAGTTGGCAAAATGTATAACACCCATTATGAAAGTGATCCTGTTATGATTGTGAAACGTCTCTTTGGTTTAAGCGTATTATTAATGATGATTATGGCGGCGGGGGCTTGGGCGCAGAGTCCGAATTTTACCGGTATGGGTACGGAGAGTGAACCGTATTTAATCGAAACCGCGGAGGATCTTGTGAAACTGGCGGAGCTTGTGAATGATGTCAGTAACATCCGTTACACTGACCATCATTATGCCAACGCATTCTACGAACTCACCGGTAATATTGATCTTGAGGGTGCGGCTTTTGATCCGATCGGCAGGTTTATAACAACTGGTTGGGATAATCAAGCGACGTTTTGGGATAATTATATTGTTGAAGATGAGAGACCGTTTTCCGGTACTTTTAATGGTAAAGGCTTTAAAATTGAGGGCTTGAGTATTGACGGCACTGCACAATCTTACGCGGCAGCTTTGTTCAGTTTTGTTTCTGACGGCGGTATTGTGAAAAATCTCAGGGTAGAGGGTGAGGTTCTCGGCAACCATCTTGTCGGGGGTATTATCGGTTTTGTCGACAGAGATGTTTTGATAGAAAATTGCAGCTTTTCCGGTACAGTTACCGGCGCCGGTTCTCCTGTAGGCGGGTTGGCGGGGCAGATCGGCATTAATTCCACTATACGCGACAGTTATACAGAGGGGCACATCAGCACCACCAGCGGCGCGAATGTTGGCGGTGTGGTGGGCGGTGTTTTTGAGAGCGATGTAATAAGATGCTATTCTACCGCTGTTGTTACCAGTAATAATTCAACGGTAGGCGGCATTGCGGGATTTATTGATGTGGATAATGGGCAGAGCAGGTTAGAATACTGTGTCGCACTGAATCCGTCGCTTTTTAGCGGCACTTGGAACGCTGGGCGTATAGTGGGATATGTTGCGCCAGGTCAAATCAGCACGATCGGCAACGCTTATTTTGCCGGTATGCAGGTAACAACTGCGCCCATCCCCAGCGTTGACGGCACAGCTCTCACGCTTACAGATTTAAACACAGGCAACGGCACCTTTGGCGGACGCTTCCCCCTTAACGCAAACGGCTGGACTATGGCGGAAGGCAAGCTCCCGGGTCACGGCGCGGCGGCGGATATGCCGGCTCATCTTGATTCCAACGCCTGCATAGACTGTCTTGACCCCGCGGTACTCGCCGCTCAAGGCGTTAAACTTTCAGACTTTGAAACGCCTTTTATAAATCCCAAAAATGTACACGCGTCTCAGAACGCTATGGGATATTTTTGGTACACTTTTACGGATAATGGTATCGGCGGCAGCACCGAGATTATTGATGGACTTCAAAAGAATGCGCAAGGCGATATTATTTTGATTGTAGAGATAAACGGCGGCATAGTTGAACATCCGGACGGCACCGCTATTTTAGATGTTGCGGGCAGAGGCCGGAACGACGGCGCCGCCGCGTTTATAGAGTTCAATATGGGCCCGACTTTCCAACAGGTCGGTTCGCTTTGGCCCGTTCCGCCTTTTGCGGGCATTGGAGTGCTGCTGTATAATGGAATAACGTTTACCGGCTACTACAACGCGGCAGATCACGGCGCTTCGGGTATTTACTTCGAGTATAAAACAGATGCAGATTTCTTGACATTAGAGGTTGCCGACAGTTTAAACAGATCTTTTAACGACGGTGATGTCTTTGTAAGACATCTTCCCGGTACAAACGGCGCTTGGAGAGGCGTGACCGTGAACTTCAGCGATCTTGCGCGCAACCCTTGGGGAACTCGCACAGAAGCGCTTAACCTGAATCAGCTTGCGCATTTTTCATTCAGAAATAGAGACCAAGGCGCCGGTGGTACTTTTATCGCATTAGACAATGTCTATATGATAGGCACAAACGACCCGTTTCCCAATGTCCGTGTAACAGAAGCCCAAGTTGAATACACCGCTTCTGCGGGCGGAATGATAAGCGTAAACAGCGCCGCCGCGGTGCAGTCTTTCAGCAATGACGACGTCGCTTTAGGTTCGGTATTTAATGTAGCCGCGATTCCTGATGATGATTTCTGTTTTGTAAAGTGGAGCGATGGCGTGATGACCGCGATACGCGTGGATGAGGCTAATAATGATATTTCGGTTACGGCTGAGTTTTCGCCGTGTTTTGTGCTTGATGATTTTGAGAGCGGGGATGGGGTTTTACAATTTGGTCGGGGATGGTTTTTGGGTCAATGGGGTGGCAATCCCGCTACTCTGCCGCAGATAACAAATGCGGGGCCTGTTGACGATCATGGTTACCTCACTCTTGTTCCAGCAGCGCCGGGGCGTGACGGCAGCGGTTATTGCGCCTTAATGCAGTATACCAATTTACGGCCTGCCGGGACAACGATTGATGATTGGGGATGGGTTGATTTGATAGCTTCTCTGACGGAAGATTCTGATACTCCTTTCGGTGATGGTTTTAAGAACGTAAAATCAATTTCATTTTGGGCGAAAGGCAGTACGGGGGGACCTGTAAGGTTAAATTTACTTACTACAAAAAATTCACCTAACGGTATTTTCGGTGGAGACGGGGTTGATACATGGAATGAATATCATGTAAAATTTACTCCGACCGAAGAGTGGGTACAGTATACGTTCAGTTTGGAAAACATAGTATCGGTTGCCGTAGAGGGCGCGCCTATCATCGGCGCCGCTACCGGCAGCGCCGGAGATTTCAAACAGCAAGACGGGTATGGCATCGCGTTTACGTTTAAGCCGGAAGAGGTTACAGCGTTAGTTTGGCAGATTCTTGGATATGAGGTAACACAAAATTCAGGAAGTTTATATATAGACGACATCACTTTCAATCTATACGAACCCGGCTTCGACCCCACACCACCCCAAAAATTCGCTTACGTACCCGGGCCGAACGGCAGTATAAAAGTCGGCAATGTTGTTACCAAAAATGAATATCCGTTATGGTTTAACTTACCAATAGAAATGGGGCCTGTAGTTGAAGCGGTTCCCGACGCCGGTACCGGCTATCGTTTTGTAAAGTGGAGCGACGGCGTTGCTGCGGCAACCCGTCAGGATGTGGATATTATCGCTGAGGGTACGGTTACCGCGGAGTTTGAGTTTAAGTATGCGCTTGCGCCAATTTTTGTACTTGATGATTTTGAGAGCGGGGGCAGCGTAAACAAGGTTGGCTTTGAATGGTCTTTTGGCAAGAATGGCGTGATTCCTCATACTGATCCGCAGATAATAAACGCGGGGCCTCTTTACTCTTCCGACCCCTATATTTATACTTTTGTTTCTACGACTGAAGGTTGTGAGGGCAGCAATCGCTGCGCCGCGTTGTTGTATACCGATTTACGGCCCGGAGGTCTTCCGATGAGCGTTTATGATGAAACCAATGTTATTTTGAGAACCGGTCTAACGGCCAATCGTGACACACCTTTTGGCGATGGCTTTAAAAACGTAGCGTCTATCTCTTTTCGGGCAAAAGGCACTGCCGGACAGCCGGTTCGGTTCAGATTACTTACTACACAAAATTCCCCTGACGGCCCTTATGCTCCAAACAACTGGAATTCATATCAAGTAAGATTTATTCCTACCGCAGAATGGACGAAGTATACATTTAGTATAGAAAATATAGTTCCGGTTGTCGTAGAGGGTGCGCCTATTATAGGGCCTGCTACCGGCAGCGCGGGAGATTTCGTGCAAGACTTTGGGTGGGGACGCGCCTTTACGTTCAAACCGGAAGAGATAATCTCAATGAATTGGGAAATTCAGGCGAACGAAGCAATAACGAACGCGGGAAATTTATTTATTGACGATGTTGTTTTTTATCTTCACGAAGAAAATTTCGAAATTACAACGCGCAATAATAAATTCGTTTACTCACCCGGAACAGGCGGCAGCCTGAAAGTTGGTGATTTTGTTACTACGTCTAATTACAACATGTGGCTTGACGACGATACAATGGGAGCTGAGGTTGAGGCAATTCCTCTCGCCGGTTACCGTTTCGTAAAATGGAGCGACGACGTTACTACGGCAATTCGTCAAGATGAGGCTGCCGACTCAACAGTCACCGCCCTCTTTGAGCTTATCACATACACAATAACTTTCAACCTCAACGGCGGATCAGGAATCCTGCCTGACCCTATCTCTGCCATATTACCTGACGGCGTACCGGCAGCCGGCTCAAAGCCGTCAACAGAGAATTTTACAAAGACCGGTCATACACACGATGACAAATGGTATAGCATTGCGGTTTCCGGTTCAGATACAACATGGACAGAATTTGTTTTCGGCACTGCCGCTGTCACCGATTATGTAACGCTTTATCTGAAGTGGACTATAAACACTTACACGGTAACATTCAAAATTCTTGAGGATGACGAGGAGTCGTTTGAGACTGTGACTGTAGATCACGGCGATGACGCGGACGCTCCGTCAACAGATCCAACCCGCACCGGCTACACGTTTGACGGCTGGGATACTGAGCTTGACAATGTGACAGAGGATCTGACGGTTATCGCTCAGTGGACAATAATCACTTATACCGTAACATTCAAAGTTCTTGCGGATGATGAAGAGCCGTTTGAAACTGTGACTGTAGATCACGGCAGCGCCGCGACAGCGCCGTCAACAGATCCAACACGTACAGGCTACACGTTTGACGGCTGGGATATTGAGTTTGTCAATGTGACAGGTGATCTGACAGTTATCGCTAAGTGGACTTTAAACACTTACATCGTGACATTCAAAATCCTTGCTGGTGATGAAGAATCGTTTGAGACAGTAACGGTAGATCACGGCAGCGCGGCGACAGCGCCGTCAACCAATCCAACCCGCACCGGTTACACATTTGACGGCTGGGATATTGAGTTTGACAATGTGACAGGTGATCTGACGGTTATCGCTCAGTGGACATTAAACACTTACACCGTAACATTTGTGGATGGTACGGGTAATGAGATAGACAGGCAGACAATAGATCACGGCAACGCTGCAACAGCGCCGTCAACTAATCCAACCCGCACCGGCTACACGTTTGACGGTTGGGATATCGAGCTTGACAATGTAACAGGCAATCTCACAGTTATTGCTCAGTGGACGATAAACACCTACACCGTGACATTCAAAATCCTTGACGGTGACGAGGAAGCGTTTGAAACCGTAACTGTAGACCACGGCAGTGCGGCAACCGCTCCGTCAACTAATCCAACCCGCGCCGGTTTCACATTTGACGGCTGGGATATTGAGCTTGACAATGTGACGGGTAATCTCACAGTTATCGCGAAGTGGATAGAGGATGCGATTGTTAATAATCAAGTACTGGGCAGCGTCGCGTTTCTCACCCCAACACAAAACGAATCAGTAGACGCGAGTCCGTCATCATATCTTGTAACGGTACAGGCATTAGACACCCGCGGCGTGGTTTTTAACGGCGTCATTGATATTGAGTTGACAGTTGTTATAGGCGGTTTAAGAGATACGACAGATATTGAGACAGACGCGTCTAACGGCATGGCGGAATTCCGCCATGTACAGGCAAGCGCTGTAGACGGCGGCAGAATTATGTTTATAGCCCGTGCGGGCAGCATTGCGGACACTGCGTTTTTGCGCATTATACCGCCGCCGCCCCAGGAGCAGTCCGCCCCGCCGGTATTGTCAAAATCATCACCAATCGTAAACGAATTCACAGCAGGCCCAAATCCGGTGTTCAGGGTATCATACGACCATGTAAAGATTTTCCGTAATGGCGCCCAAATTGACAACACAACATTAACAATTTACAGCGCAAGCGGCAGCGTTGTAAACCGTATAAAAATCGACGACCGTAGGGGCGACCCTCGCGGTCGCCCGTTGTCTGATGACCGTCCCCGTCACGTAGGCACATGGAACCTGCGCGACGCAAAAGGCCGCCCGGCAGCCCCCGGCACATATTTATTAAGAGGCACGGTAACAACCGCAGACGGCAAACGCGAAAAGGTATCATTAATAATAGGCATAAAATAGATCATAAATCCGCACCCCTTTAGGGGTGCAAGCATGTAGCCCCGGGTTTGCCTTACGGCTCGATAAACACGGTCAACCCGGGGATGGGAAGGGAAGATGGAAAGGAATTATATGACAACGTACAAAGGCATTATCAAAAGACAGGCATCACGCATAATAGCGTTAGCGATGTGTTTCGCATTTTTTGCATCTGCCGACGATTTCATAAAAATCTCCTCATGGGAGCAGTTCGACAGCATTGGCCGCGGCCATACCAAGTATCCCTTAAGCGGTAATTACGAATTGATGAATGACATCAGCGCTCCCGCCAATATCAAAAGCGCCGACGGCGGCAGGGGTTTTCGTCCTATCGGCACTAAAGCCGCGCCGTTTACAGGTGAGTTTTACGGCGCCAATCACACGATAAGCGGTCTTTATATTAACCGTCCGAATATGGGTGACGTCGGCTTGTTTGGATATGTGGGCAAGGGCGGCGTCATAAGGAATTTGGGTGTGCTTGCTGACTCTGTGGCGGGCAGTTTTGCGGTCGGCATTTTGGCGGGTACAAATGAGGGTCAGATCCGCGGCAGTTATACCTCAGGCCGTGTAAGCGCGGACAGGCGCACAGACTCTCACACGGGTGGTCTTGTTGGCGTTAACATTGGGAATATTAATAAGAGCTATTCCGCGGCTTCTGTACGCGGGGAGATTAATGTTGGCGGTCTTGTTGGATTTCTCTTTGGCGGTTCGATTTTTGAGAGTTACGCAACCGGCGCGGTGCGCGGCGCTAATTTTGCGGCTGGGTTAGTCGGCTATATTTTTGGCGGCGACATAGAGCGCAGTTTTTCCGCCGGTCCGGTTACAGGCACGGCGCGCGGTAACGCGGTGGGCGGTCTTGTGGGTGATGATTTCAATACGTCAAACAAGTCATGGAGCACAAAGGGTAAGGGATCATCGGGTGATTTTGTAAAGAAGGCCGATATCGTGAATAGTTTTTGGGATATGGAGACCTCCGGCCAAAGGACGTCGTCACCTGTCGGCGGAACCGGTAAGAGTACAGAGCAGATGCTTGACAAAAACACGTTTATCAATGCCGGCTGGAAATTTGATGATACAACATGGACGATAGATGAAAGCGCGAGCGGTTCGTTTTACCCGCAGCTAAGCGTAACGCCGATGTGCACGCTGATATATATTGCAGGCGCCAACGGAGCGATACATGTGAGCGGTGTTGAGGAGCCGATGGATTCAAGCGTCATGCGTGTAGGCGTGGGCGTACACGGGTTAGAGGTCACGGCGGTTCCTCACGCAGGCTATGAGTTTTACAGATGGGACGACAGCGTTATGGATTCTGTTCGTCAGGATACAGCCAAAACAAGCGGCAGCTTCTCTTTTACCGCCCTGTTCATAAAAAAAGACGAACCGCCCCCAAGCGTCGTCTGGTACACCTCAACAAAGGGCGGCAGTTTAAAGATAGACGGCAGTAACGAAGAGATTGACTCTTATAATAATAGAGATGTAAAGAAAGGCACATCTCTAACCGTAACGGCAATCCCGTCTACGGGTTGGCATTTTGTGAGATGGTCAGACAACAATTCCACAAACGCAACCCGAACGGATATTGTAACAACCAATTTAATAAAAGCCAAGGCAATTTTCGCCCAATAGCCAACATTCCGCACCCCTTTAGGGGTGCAAGATTGTAGCCCCGGGTTTCAACCCGGGGATTGGGGGAATGATGATGACGAATACGGGGGATGGACGGATATGGGAATGATGGATACGGGGATATGACGGATACGGATATGACGATAACGAATTACGGATTATAATGATTTGAAAGGATATCATGAAAAAAACAACAATGTTAATAATCACCGCATTATTATGCGCAAACACGTACGTTTCCGCAGAGAATGCCGAAACGTCAGAAACGTTAGAGTCAGAAGTGACAGTTGAAATACCGGCGGAATCAACAGAAGAGACGGCAGTTGAAGCGTCCGCGCAGCCATCATCACCGGAATCAACAGAAACAGCAGTAGTTGAATCATCAACAGAAGAGTTGACAATCGAAACACTGTCAGAATCAACACCCGCCTCAGTCCAACCTGTTGCCGTCCCTGTTGTCCTTTCTGTCCCAGAGAAGATCACAATCACAATTGAGGATGACGAACCCGCAGCTCCCGGCTCCAAGCCGCGAATCGCCGTCTACATCGCCGGCGACGGCGATCCCGTTAAAAGCCGCGCGCTTGCAACGTATATCCTGAACTCCATCGCGGCAACGGGCCGCTTCACAACCGTAGAGCGCAGCGAGGTGTTCCTTGCTGAAATCAGAAGCGAACACATTAAACAGCGCAGCGGCGCGATAGATGATGAGCAGATAAGCCGTCTTGGCAAACAGTCGGGCGTGGAGTTTGTTTGCGTAGCCGATATAACGCAGGCGATACGCGGGAATCAGTATCAGATCTCAGCCCGTATCTTAAATGTAGAGACCGCCGAAGTAGCAACAGTCGGCGTGGTTACAAGTTCGCTCAATACGATGACCGAACTGCAAAAGGCTTCGGAAGATGTTGTTATGGCGATGTTCCGCAAGCTCTTTCCCGGCGAGTACGAGCCGGAGCCGCAGGCTGATTTGCGCAAAGTAAAGTTTGGAATGAGATTGGCATACAACAACTCGTTTGTCTCAAAGATGAGTCCTGATTTGGTATCTTATGATGAGGAGATGAACGAAACGTTTGAATATTTTCCCGGCAAAAAGGGAGCCGGCCACGGTTTTGAGATCGCCGCGGTAACGGTTGTGCGCTTGACAGATGACGCCGCGCTCAAATTCGCTCCCGGTTTTATCGTAAGGACGCCTTATGTTTCCGATCTCGCCACGATAAGCGAGTTTGCGGTTAGTATCCCGGCGCTTTTTGAGTACCGGCTTTTTAACACGCCGGTGCGCGCGCTTGCCGGTCTTCAGTTAGATATCCCTTTTGGCACCGAAGCGAAGTGGGAGAGCGGGGAGGGTGAGGGCGAAACAGAGGTTCTTGACGTGCGCTCAGATGTTGATATCGGGGTAGTTTTGGGATTGAGCGTTTGGATCAACACAAACATATCGTTTGACGTAAGGTACAACTTGGGTTTGAGAGATTTTGATGACGGCAAGGGGCATCATCTGAATCAGATAAGCGCAGGCGTCAGTTACGTGTATTGATACCGGAATTATCAGCTCATATTGCCGATGATAATTAAAAAAACTATTGACACCGCTGTTGCATTTAACTATTTTATTACTTCTTCTGAATGCGAGAGTAGCTCAGTGGTAGAGCTCTACCTTGCCAAGGTAGCTGTCGCGAGTTCAAATCTCGTCTCTCGCTCCATTCTACGGGTTTCTCCCAAACGCAGGGAAGAAACCCTTTTTTTCGGCGGCATAGCCAAGTGGTAAGGCAGAGGTCTGCAAAACCTTTATCCCCAGTTCGAATCTGGGTGCCGCCTTTTTTAACTTTTGTCATTGTGATCAGTACGACGCGAGAGTTCGCTGCTTTCCCAAGTGGTCTCTTGGCAAAAGATAGCCTGCAGTCCATTAAGAGTTTATCACTCCACGCCTCTCTTTTTTATTTTGTCTGTTGATTTTTAAGGGCGGTATGTATTTTAATTTATCGTGATCAATATAATATTACAGGAAGGGAGTTGAGATGGCTGCGGTTGAAGAATTACTTAAGGAGATGAGCGAAGACGGCAAAGACACGCTTATGCTGATTCGTGAGTTATCGTCGTTTGTGGCATATTACCGCCGCCTGCTTGACAAACTTGAACTGGATACTCTTACCGGATTGCCGGGCAGCAATAAATATCAGGATTTAAAAGTTGGTATTGAAAAACGGATGCCGGCAGTCGGTGTTGTTGTCTTTGACGTCAATGATCTTAAATACTATAATGATGTTAAGGGGCATCAGGCCGGCGACCAGTTGCTGCAAAAAGCCGCGGAGAGCTTTCATGCCGTTACCGGCCCAAATGTGCAGATCTTCAGAACCGGCGGGGATGAATTTGTAGGGATAATCACCGCGTGCGTTCAAAGTGATATAGACGGCGTAATTGCTAAATGGCAGAAACGGTTAGTTGAGCTCAATAGTGCGGACGACGGTATTCGCTGCAACATAGCTCATGGTACGGCGTTTGGCTCCGGTGAATATCGGTTCAGTGATATAATGGCCTTAGCCGATGAACGTATGTACGCGCATAAGCGCTGGATGAAAGAGAATGGGCAAAAAATTGGGAATATTCGTTAATATTACTCCGGCAGTTAAATGCCGCAACCTCCGGTACAGCGGCCTCACGATGGTTCGTGCAGTCGATGTGCCGGGGGTTACGACATTTAACTGCCACCTTAATATAACGAATTAATTTTTAATTAGGAGAGATAACTCATGGACGTAGTAAAATCACAGGAGAGCGGCAAAATTACATTCGCCGTTACCGGCCGGCTTGACACTAATACCGCACCGGAGTTTCAGCCGGTATTATTAGCCGCGCTAAGCGAAGAAAAACAGGTGGAGTTAGATTTTAAAGAGGTTGAGTACGTCTCTTCAGCAGGGTTGCGGGTGTTGCTTTTGGGCGAAAAGACAGCTAAAACAAACAACGCGGCGCTTATTATTGTCAATCCGTCAAAAGAGATTAAAGAGGTTTTTGATATGACCGGTTTTTCGGATATTCTTAAAATTGTTTGACAGCCGCCGGTTCAGTGTAAACGCGTGCCGTTATTTATTATATTGTTAATGTACGTGTGTTTTCTTTAAGGGATGATATGATTAAAGGCGGTATCAAACGCAAAATATTGCTCATTGTATCAGGCATATCTATTTTGTCGCTCGCCGCGCTGTGCTCCGCCGCTTTTTGGGGATTGTTTAGTATAAAAACTCAGATGCAGCAGTCAAGCGCGCGTCTTGGTGAGTCTGCCGCAGAGAAGAGCAGCGCGTTTCTTGAACGTGAGGCAGTTGACAAATTAATGACCAAAGCGCAGAGCCGCGCGAAAATCATAAACGAGCGGCTTCTGATCATAGCGAAAGACGCGGTTTACTTCGCCGAACATGTAACCGGGATTTACAAAAACAGCGCCGCGCTAACCCCTGTTCATGTGGAGTTCTCATCATCCGCCAATATCGGAACGCTTACCATGCAGCTAAAAAGCGCGGGCGGACGGGCTGATTATCACCGTATAAAAAAAGAAGCTGGGTTATTGGGTAACATAACCCCGGCGTTTGTGAGTAACGCCAGTGACATGGGCGAGATCACCGTGAGTATCTTTTTGGGTACCGAGTCTGGATTTTCTATTACATACGACCCTTTTTCAAGTGATGAAAACGCGGTATTTGACCCGCGCACGCGTCCTTGGTACACAGGCGCGAAGGAGCGGGGCGGCACATACTGGACGAGTTCGTACATAGGCGCCTCAAGCGGCAAGTACATGGTTACCTGCTCGCATCCGTTCTACGGGCGTGACGGCACGCTTAAGGGAGCTGTTGGGATAGACGTAATTATTGATGATCTCAATAACGAAGTCGTCAACATTGACGTTGGAGAGAATGGGTACGCTTTTATTATGGATGCCGCCGCAACGGTGATGGCCTCGCGCGAACTTGAGGGCAGTGAGGCGGCCCGCAGCATTAAAATAAGTGAGTTTATCAAAAACAATCCTCAATATAACAATATAGTAAATATGATCGTTGAAGGTGAAACCGGGTTTGAAAGGGTGATTACCGACGAAGGTGAGAAGTTCGTGGCTTTCGCGCCGATTACAGCCGCGGGCTGGAGTGTAGTGACGGTACTGCCCATTGCAGAGATAATGGGTTTAGTCAAAGAGAACAGCGCGGCTATCGAAAGAATGACCGCTGAAACACTGAGTGCAGTCAGATCTGCTATTATGCTCACGTTAACGGTGTTTATATTTGTCTTTGCCGCGGCGGTGCTCGCGGTTATCTATTTTGCGAGAACGTTTTCCGACAAAATTACACAGCCTATAGTCACGCTCGAAAAAGGACTTGAACGCATTGCCGGCGGTGAGTTAGATACGAAGATAGAGATTAAAACGGGAGATGAGATTGAGGTTTTAGGCGGCAGCGTCAACAGTATGGCGCAAAAACTTAAAGAACACATCAAAACCCTTCAAAGCGTTACGGCGGAGAAAGAGCGCATAGGCGCCGAACTTCATGTGGCCAAAAATATACAGGCAAGCATGCTGCCCTGCATATTTCCGCCGTATCCTGACCGGACTGAGTTTGACATATACGCACTTATGCAGCCGGCAAAAGAGGTGGGCGGTGATTTTTATGATTTTTTCTTTGTTGATAATAACACGCTTGTTGTAACAGCGGCAGATGTTTCCGGCAAAGGCGTTCCGGCTGCGCTGTTCATGGTTATAGCTAAAACGCTGATAAAGAACACCGCGCAGTCGGGCAAGAGCCCGTCACAAGTTTTTCAAATTGTAAACGATATGCTCTGTGAAAACAACACCGCCGCAATGTTTGTTACCGCGTTTATGGGTTACTTAGATGTAACTAACGGCAAACTGACATTTGTTAATGCCGGCCATACGCCGCCAATTTTAGATTCAGGCCGCGGCCACGATTTTCTAAAAACAAGACCGGGGTTTGTACTTGGAGGTATAGAGGGGATGCGTTACGAGCAGAGCGAGGTCACGCTCAAAAAGGGCGATGAGCTATTTTTATACACGGACGGCGTTACGGAAGCTATGAACAGCAAAAAGGAGATGTTTGGCAAAGAGCGGTTAATAGAAGTAATAGATACTAACCATAATCAACCGATAAAAGAGTTCACAATCTCCATAAAGCAGGAGATTGATAATTTCGCGCAAGGTTTGGAGCAATCGGATGATATAACGATGTTATCTTTGAGGTACCGGGGGTAAACATGGATGAATTAATTATCGCCGCCAAAAAAGAAAATTTTCAAATCGCTCAGGATTTTGTCGCGCAAAAACTTGAGTATGTGAATTGTCCGGTAAAGCTCAAAACTAAAATCGCTATTGTCATAGAAGAGATATTTGTCAATATAGCTGATTATGCGTACAATCCAGCTGCAGCAGGCTTCGTAACACTGCGCGTAACGGTTGGCGGTGATGATATCTCCGTAGAATTTGAAGACGGCGGCAAATCGTATAATCCCTTAGATAAAGAAAATCCGAATATTCACGCAGGTCTCAATGAACGCTGCTGCGGCGGTCTTGGGATTTACATGGTAAAAAATATGGCAGATACAATTGACTATAAACGTCTTGGAAACAAAAACGTGCTGACTGTTTTCTGGCGGCTCACATCTCCTCAATAGTCTCTATCCCCAAAAGCGTTAGACATTTACTTAATGTAGATCTAAAAGACACCGTAAGGTGCAGTCTGAAATTTTCCGTTTCGCTTCCTATTACTTGATGGCTGTGGTAAAACTCGTTGAAACACTGCGCCAGTTCAAAAGCGTAATTTGCGATGACAGAGGGTGATAGCCTGTCATAAGCGAAATTGACCGCTGTAGGAAAGAACGCGATTTTCTTCACAAGCTTTATTTCGCCCTGTTCAAGCTTTGGGATGACCGGTGTTTCAAGTTTTGCGGCTTTACGCAGGATAGATGATGCGCGCGCGTAGCTGTAGAGAAGATACGGACCGGTGTCGCCTTCAAAACATATAGCTTTTTTAGGATCAAAGATCATAGTTTTTGTAATGTCAACTTTTAACAGTTGATATTTTATAGCCGCAAGCGCGATTTTCAAACTTCTGTCGTCAATCTGTTCTTCAGTTAGCTGATACCTTGCCGCGACTTCCTGTTTGGCAAGCGACGCGGTCTCTTTGATAAGATCATCGGCGTCTACAACGGTACCCTCTCTTGATTTCATCTTACCCTCAGGAAGTTCCACCATGCCGTAGGATAGGTGTTTCATCTTATCGGCGGCATCAAGCCCAAGTTTTTTGAAGATTGCGGTGAGTACATTGAAATGATAATCCTGCTCGTTGCCTACCACATAAAAAGAGCGGTCGTATTTGAACTCCTTATCCTTAAGAAGCGCTAAATACAGATCTTGCACAATGTAAACGCTTGTGCCGTCAGGACGCAATAATACTTTTTCGCCTAATTTTTCCTGTTCGAGATCAACAAAAACGGCGCCGTCTTCTCTTTTGTTAAAGATTTTCCTGTCTAATCCATCCAGCACGATCTCTTTACCGTTTTTGTAGATATCACTCTCATAATACTCTTTGTCAAAAGAAATCCCAAAAAGCTTGTACGTCTCTCTAAAACCGCTGAGCGCCCACTCATTCATAGTTTTCCACAATTCAAGTATCTGCGGATCACCGTTCTCCCATTTTAACAGCATCGCTTGAGCGTCGTCGCTCCAAGACGGATCTTTTTTGGATTCGTCATTAAACAGCACATAGTAATCACCAACAAAATGATCTGATTTAATTTTGCTGTTTTCCGGTGTTGCGCCATTGCCTTTGCGCTGATAAGCAAGCATCGATTTACATATGTGAACACCGCGGTCATTATTGATACTTGTTGCAGTTACATCGCATCCGCAAAATGAGAGAATACGTGAGATGCTGCCGCCTATTGACATATTGCGAAGATGGCCAAGGTGAAGCGGCTTGTTTGTGTTAGGTGAGGCGAATTCTATTACTATGCGCCGGCCTTTGTTTTGTTTGCCGAAGATATCTTGTGAGGATAGATTTATTACGGATGAAGCCAGTTGCTCTTTGTCAATAAAAAAGTTAAGGTATCCGCCCGTAGTCTCTACCCTTATCCCATCAAGAGAGATGAGCTTCTCTTTTAACTCAGAAGCGATCTGCATCGGATTCTTTTTTAACACTTTGGCAAGACCAAAGCATGGAAAAGCGTAATCGCCCAAATTGTCTGACGGCGGGATCTCAATAGCTTTTTCAATATCTTCTGCACTAAGCTGCCCTTGCAATTCGCTTACTAAAGCAGCGGCTATCTTCTCTTTCACAAATTACCCTTCCTGTACGGTATCAGTACAAAAAATAAATCTATAAATCTATAAAATGATGACACGATAAAACGATGATAACAAACCAGTTTAAGACTATCTTTTAGAAAGAGAATTAACAGTAAGTTCAAGTGTTTCAAACGTTTCTCTGTCCAAATGTCTGCTTAGCGCTCTGCGGTTTCTTTGAAAACGCTCTTGGGCCTCTCTTGTTCTATTGGCTTCCATAAGGGCAAAGATCAGGCCGGTGTTCACATTTGCCCGATGAGTGTTTTTGTCAATCTTCGGGCCTTTGCCGGTATGAGCGTTTCTTGCCTGAGCAGCGCAGCGCTGAAGATACTCAAATGGGCTTTTAGACATGTTCGCCAATAAAAAAGGCCTCTCTTTCGCAAAAAGCATCACCGCGTCTTTATGTTTGTTTCTATCAAACAACAGATAAATCTCTATACTTGTTTGTAAAGCAACACCTCTTAAACTGTCTGCTCTTGCCTGCGCTCTTGCTCTTGCGGTTTGCTGCATGTCGGTAAGCAGATGAGAGCGTTCAGGCTGATCTGTTGCGAAATCCACCACGATTTCAGGTCTGTTATCGTCGGATTTAACTGTACCGGTACGCAGTATCGTTTGATCAATAACAGAAGCGCGCTCATGAGATATCCTCATTCGCTTTTGGAGTACTTCATTAAAATACTCAATAGCCGCTTCATGTCCCTGTGTGTTAAGTACCGACATCAACACATTTACAAGAGAATCTTCACGGTTGTCAAGATTGCGCAGCGCTCTGTTAGCGCGCGCGGAGAGGGCCGCCGCCTCTTTTTGGGGTAAAACACCTCTAATGTCGTTGAGGCTGTTTTTGGCCCTGTTGATGGTTGCGCGGCTCTCAGAAAGCTTGAACTCCTGCATCGCTTTTTCCCCCGCGGCAAGTTCCGCGGTTATACGCTGTACCTCTTGTTTAGAATTTTCCATCCTTTCGATCCGCGTTCTGTGTTCTGCTAAACGGGTGTCGCTTATCATCAAAAAGTTTTTGTTCTTCTCGCAATACTCTAACTCCCTCTTAGCTAATACAAGGTCATTGGCATTAATAGCTTTTTCAAGGGAGGACATCGCTTCACGCGAAATCTGCCTGTAGCGTTTATTGTATGATTCCGACAGTCTGTTCGCCTGCCGTACGTCAACCTCCATCATTCGTCTGTGAAGTCCGCGCAGTTTTGCAAAATCGGGGCGGTTCTTGCCCACTTCGGCATTGTATTCAACCACAAGCTGATTTGCGGTCAGAAGCCGTTTCTCCGCCGCTATTTTCCGTACCTCCTCCTCTTCAAGATTAATCTGATACTCAACCTCGCTTATTTTCCACAGAGCGTACTTCTCGTTAGGGTCGCCCTTGGCTTCTCTTCTGAGCCGGTCGAGAATCGCTTTCGCATGTTTAATCGCGTTTTCCTGATTATTGTTCATCCCCGAAAACGACTGCGCCTCATTAAGAATGTAAAGCGCGCGCATTACGGTAGTGTCAACATATATCTGAGACATGCCTACGATTCTTGGCTGCGCGTGAACGGTTAAGCCGCGGTTTTGGCTGATATCGGATATACGCGGTACAGATGCTGAAAAAGGCGGCAGTGTGATGATGAAAGCAGCTATAAAAAAGTAAAAGCGTCTGTTTATTTTCATCTTGGATTCGCACATATATAAAGTTTAATTAAGGATGAAGTATAAGTTAAAGTAATATATGACATTGTTGGGTGGGGACAATTTTTGCTGATGCGGCGGGAGCACTTAAAAAAAGCCCCGCCCACCGGGGATGGGGGCGAGGCAGGATTTGGCGGGCCGTTCACTGGGAACGGATGCTATTTTGGATTAGAATGAACCCTCAATGATTGCTTCGAAACGGTTATTAAACCTTGTCTCAAGAGCTCCGGAATCTTTTGCGACGTTATTCATGGTAGTGTATGTTCTGTAACGAGGTGTAACCGTTACGCGGGGGTGAATCCTCATGGCGTAACGGAGGTCTGTGTAGAGGTAACTAATATCGGAATCTTTAATTTTTCCGTTTTCTGTCTGTTGGTAATCAACAGCGAACTGGAGGTTACCGGGGCCGGCTTTAATCGTAGTACCGGCGCCAACGATGAAACTGCTCATTTCTAAAGTATCAAGCCTGACAGAGGCGGGAACATCTCCAGCAGCCGGGATGTCGGTGCGGCGAGGAGTGTTCTCATTGTTGTACATCGCATATCCGCCCCTGAAAGTCAAAGATACGCCGCTGTTAACCTTGTAGCTGCCGGCCGCGCCGAAAGCCATTTCATTGGAAACTTCCGCATCTTTACCAGTTCCAGCCATTCTGTTAACATCACGGTTGAAAATAACGGCTGCTTCAGGTGTAATCTTGAAGTTACCGGCGTCAACAGGTATCTGCAAGACTGTCATTATTGACGCAGGGTTCCCGGCAGGAGTTTTTAACTTTGCGGGTGCAGCTTCCTTAAATGTACTTGAGCCCTGAGTACGCGCCTGAATCACGCTCTGGGTAAGTTCAGCCCCAACCTTAACGCCCTCTTTGACGACAGGTACACCGAGCTTAATACCGGCCAAGCTGTTATTCTGGTCACCCCAGCCATTGAAAATCGCGCGGCTGTAGTCACCGGGTTGAGCAGTGTTGCTGGAATTGGCAATATGGAGAGAGCTGTGAAAAAAATCAAGCGCGCCGTTACTGTTAATTGGTACGATACCGGCTTCTAAAAAGTAAGAACCCGGATTATATCTAAAGAACGCCAAGTGCATATAAAGTCTTCCGCCATTACGGTTGCTTGACCATTCCACGTTCTCTGCTTCACCCCAGTCATTACCAACCTGAAATTGCATGGAAAACTGGTCATCCCACTTGGCTCTCAAACCAACACGCAAACACATACGGTTGCTGTAGTCTAATGTGCTGAAGTTTTCTCTTGCGTTATTATTTTCGTACGAATACGAATCATGCTGTAACCTGAGCCTGTACTGCGCCGCACCATAAGGCTTAACCTCAAGCTCAGCCAAAGCCGCACCGCTCAACACCAAAACACCCATAGTAGCAGCAAACAACGACTTCCTGATACTCATACAACAACTCCTTTGAAAAATATGATTATATAAACAACAACAATATTTCAAGTTAAAGCAGGATTTCACTCTCTGATGAAATCCTGCTTCACATTATTTAACTACTTCACATCAGTCCATCTGCGAACTTCGCCTTTGAAGATTTTTGTTACCATATCAGAAGAGATTCCATTAAGCGCATTATCCCTGTTGACAATAACCGCAATAGCGTCAATAGCGAATGTGTGATCTGTAAGTTTCTCTTTTTCGTCAGCTTTCAGCTCACGTGAGCTGAGCGCCATATTGCTCCTTTGGCTTAAGCAATCCCGTATACCGGCAGATGAACCATTGTAGTTAATTTCCACTCTTACATTAGGATTAAGTTTGATATACGCTTCACGCAGCTGCTCAATAACTCTTTCAACAGAAGTAGAACCGGAAAGCGTGAGCCGGCCGGAGAGACCGCTTGCGGTATAAGATTCCTTTGTGTCCATAGTAACGTATCCGACTCTGCCTACAATTTCCTGCCCGCTTTTAGACATAATGAACTTGGCAAAATCCTGCGCTATTGGATTTGAAACGCCTTTTTCCATGGCAATCACGAATGGACGGGAGGTTGTGTAGGTTCCGTTTTTAACATTTGCCACATTAGGAACTACCCCATTTATAGAAAGCGCTTTTACTCTGGGTGTTACAGAACCAAGAGAAGTATATCCAATAGCTCTTCTGTCAACTTCAACCTTAGACGCGGCCTCATCTGTCGAACTTACTATCACCGCTTCGCGAAACAGCCTGTTGGTCGTGCCGTCGGTTATTTGCATGATCTCGTCAAAAGCGACTCTTGTACCGGAACTCTCCTCACGGGAGATAACAGTTATCTCCTGATTTCTTGTGTTTCTGTTACCCTGAGCGGCAGCAGAAAAAGTAAATGCCAAAACAGACACCAACGCGACCTTCAGTAGCTTGTTCATAACTTACCTCCATCAATAAGGTTAAAAATGTTGTTATAGATACCCAAACAAAACTTGCTCTAAAAAAATACTGCAGCAGTGTTTGATAAAAATAAAGCGTACGTAAAAATGTTGTAAAAAGATTTAAGAAGCCTCATGCTTGTCAAAGATGAAGTTTGTGTAAAGTTCGTGTAAGCCGTTTTGCAAGCGGCTTTGGCAGGGCGAAAATTTATGTAAAGTACAAAATTTTTGCGTGAAATTTACAGAAATGTGTCTCTATTCTTCTTTTTGAGCTTGTATATTTTTACCAGTATTTGCGGAATGGACACGTTAAAAAAGGAGCAATATGCAAGCGATACTTCACAGCGCTGGAGACCTGAGGCTTCCGGCAGGTTACATTGAAGCGGAGTTTGAAGAACTACAGGTATTGGAAGATGTTTTAGAAAGCAGATGTATTAAGCCGATATACCAGCCCATTGTATCATTAACCGACGGTGAAATTTTCGGCTACGAAGCTCTGAGCAGAATAGCGGATAAGAAACTTGACATGAACATTCTGCAGCTGTTCAGAATTGCGCAGAGAGGAAATAAAACATGGGAGCTTGAAAAGCTGTGCCGGGAAAGAGCTTTGGAAAATTCTGCAAATATGGATAGAAGCAAGAGGCTTTTTCTAAATGTTGACCCAAATGTCATACATGATGAAAAATTCAGGGATGGATTTACAAAAAAGCGTCTGAATCAATACGAATTGAACAGTGATAATGTGATATTTGAAATTACCGAACGAGTAGCGGTTACAAATAATGAAGCGTTTATCGCCGCTGTATATCATTATAAAAATCAGGATTACGGCATCGCCATAGACGATGTCGGCGCAGGGTTTTCGGGGCTGAATACTATTGTAGACGTCAAACCTCAATTTATGAAACTTGATTTAAATTTGGTAAGAGATATAGATAAAGATGAGATAAAGCAGCTTTTGTGCAAAGCTATGGTCGATTTTGGGAAAAACGCAGGCATACAATTAATTGCAGAAGGAATTGAAACTGAAGAAGAGTTAAAAACGCTGATAAAACTTAAAATTGATCTTGGGCAAGGATATTTTTTGGGTATCCCGCAGGAAACTTTTGAAAATATCGCCCCTGTAAAAGAGGAGATGATAGTGAAATATCACTCAAAGCATTACAGTGAAAACATCAGAATTTCCGCTTATCCTGCCATAGAACATTTGTCTAGATCAAGCTATGTTTTTTCGCCGGATGAAAACATCGAGGTAATCCATAAAACACTGAAAGCTGATTCTGCCATTACTGAATTTACAATTGTCAAAGACGGCACGGCGGTTGGTTTTATGACAAAAACTGACTTTAACGAGATGCTTGGCGGCAGATACGGGTTTTATCTTCATTCAAAGAAAAAGATTGAGCAGGTAATGAAAACTGATTTTTTAAGAGTCAATTATAATATGCCCATTGATCAGGTATCAAGAATTGCCATGCAAAGAGCGGTTGAACAGCTGTACAATCCGATTGTGGTGGAAAAAGAAGATAAATATATGGGTATTGTAACAATAAAAGGCTTATTGGAGGCATGCACTAAAATAGAGATAGATACAGCTATGCACACAAATACCCTCACAAAACTGCCCGGTAATCTCTTAATCGAAAGGGAGATATCTCACCGCATGGCAGCGGACAATCCGTACTGTATCATATATATTGATCTTGACAACTTCAAAGCGTATAATGACGCCTACGGTTTCCAAAACGGAGATTTAATGCTCACGCTTACAGCAGACATTTTAAAGGAGTGCGCGCTTAAGAATGAATTTGTAGGACACATAGGCGGTGATGATTTTATTATGATATGCGATTATCACGAAGCGGGTATTTTGTGTATGTCAATAATAAACGACTTCTCTTCACGAGTTGTATCGCTCTACAGCGATGAAGATCTGAAAAGCGGCTCTATTATAGCAAAAAACCGGCACGGCGTAACAGAGACTTTTCCAATAGTAACTCTCTCTATAGCAGGGATTTCAAACAAAGCCAAAACATACCGCTGTAATGATGAGTTTTCAAAAGATATTTCGCAGCTTAAAAAGAAGTGCAAGAGGCAAACCGGCAGTTATTTTGAGATATTGTAAAAACGGCATTCTCTTTGCGATGTGTTCTGAAAGAGAGCTTTTTTATCACAAAATTTAACAATTTTACAGGCTTTTGTAAAATCCGCGTTAAGCAGCCTTGTGAACTGTGTATAATATTAAACACGTCCTTGATTTCTTGGAAAAATTATAGTATTCTTTAATTTTCTTAAAACAAATTATTATACAGAGCGGAAAATATGAAAATCGGATTACTAACAAGCGGCGGCGACTGCGCCGGGCTTAACGCAGTGATGAGGGGTTTTGCAAAAGCGGCTTATTCCATAATTCCGCAAGCAGAGATATATGGAATTATGAAAGGTTACGCAGGACTTATAGACGGTAATTATCGTAAAATGGACGAAGCGGAGTTTTCGGGTATCTTAAACTTAGGCGGCACGGTTTTAGGTTCCTCGCGTACTCCATATAAAAAACTTATTCTGCCGGAAGAGGCTCACAAAATAGAGAGCATGAAAGCCAACTACAAAAAAATGGAGCTCGGCGCGCTTGTTGTGCTTGGCGGTAACGGCTCTCATAAAATAGCCTCGCTTTTGTCGCAGGAGGGGCTCAACGTAGTAGCTCTGCCCAAAACCATTGACAATGACATTCTTGGCACCGAGGTTACGTTTGGCTTCCACACCGCAGTACAGGTTGCCGCAGAGTGCATAGACCGTATTCAGACTACTGCGGCAAGCCATAACCGCGCAATGGCTGTAGAGATCATGGGTAATAAAACGGGCTGGCTTACGCTTTACGCGGGACTTGCGGGCGGCGCGCATATAATTATCATACCTGAAATACCTTTTACTATTGATAAAATAATAGAAGCGGTAAAAGTACACATGAAAAAAGATGGCGGTTCGTGTGTTATTGCAATAGCGGAAGGTGCGGCAGACACGGAAGAAGCTGCTCTTAGTAAAAAAGACAGATACGGTAAAAGAGCCGAAATAGGTGAAACTACAGCATCAATGCGCATAGTGAAAGCTATTTCCGAGGCCCTTGGCGAAGAGTGCCGCCTTGTAATACCCGGACACATTCAGCGCGGCGGAAGTCCCACGGCCTACGACCGTCTCCTGTGTACAGAGATAGGAGCGTTCGGCGCGAGATTTGTAGGCACAGGCAGATTCGGGGTAAGCGTAGCGATGATCGGCGGCAGAATCACCTATAACCGCCTCTCGGATATATTCGGCTCAAAGTTAGTCGCGCCCGATCACGATCTTATACGGGTGGCAAGAGACATCGGAGTATCGTTTGGGGATTAAACAAATATCACAGCAGTACGGCTTAGGAAGTAGAAAGGAAGGGCGAACGTAAAATGAATAAGTTTATAAAAAAGACATTTATCAACCGCGAATATTCGTGGCTTATGTTCAACCAGCGGGTGCTTCAAGAGGCCGAGGCGCTTGACAATCCACTATTAGAGAGATGTAAATTTCTCTCAATTTTTACCTCTAATCTTGATGAATTTTTTATGGTGCGCGCAGGCGGGCTTTTTAACGATTTTCTGACTAACCCCAAGGTAACGGAAAACAAAACCGGACTTACTCCGGTAGAGCAGCTTGACGGCATCTACCATTACGTTAAAAAGCTCTATGCGGAGCGCGCAAAAACCGCAAAAACAATTTTCGCAGAACTTAGGACGCACGGGATTGATGTTCTTAACGTAAGGCTCAAAAATAAAAAATTCGGAAAAAAAACGCTCAATTATTTTAAAAAGGCGATATTCCCGCTGCTTAATCCAATTGTACTCGACACCAAGCATCCGCTGATTCATCTTGAAAATCTTAAAATGTACGTTATACTGAGGCTTGTTGACAGCGGCGGTAAAACACGTTTTGGTATTCTGCCAGTACCGGCTAAATGCGAGCGAATCGTAGCTGAGCAGGGCGCAAAAAATATAAAACTTATGACCATTGAGGATCTCGTCTATCAGTGTGCCAATGAAGTGTTCGCCAAATATAAAGTGATGGGCAAAGCGCTTGTGAGAATTACGCGCAAAGCGGATTTTGAATCGGAAATAGACTGCGTTGACTGCGAATCGGAACAGGATTTCCGCCGCCTTATGAAAGGCCGGGTAGATATGCGCCACAGTCTGCCGCCTGTGAGACTTGAGATGAGCGGCGACGACCCTGCCATAACCGATTTTTTATGCAAGCAGTTTAACATAGCGCGAAAACACTGCTTTACAATATATCACTTTTTCGATTATAAGTTTTTGTTCGAATTGGACAGGTTTCTAGCTCCTGAAAAAGTTTGTGAACTCAAATACCAGCCGTTTAAGGGGCGCATTATTCCTAATCTCAAGCCAAATAACATAATTGATAATATACGCAAGCGTGACATATTCCTCTCCTACCCATTTGACAGTATGGATACGTATATGGATCTTATTGACGCCGCAAGTACAGACTTGCGCGTGGTAAGCATAAAGATTACCATTTACAGGCTTGATAAACAGTCACGCATAGTGGAAGCGCTCTGCCGCGCCAGCAGAAACGGCAAGGATGTGACTGTTATAATTGAACTTACGGCGCGCTTTGACGAAGAGAATAATCTGCATTTTTCACAAGTGTTAGGCGAAGCCGGATGCACGGTAATTTACGGTGTGGGCAATTATAAAGTACACTCAAAAATCACGCTTATAGTTCTTAGGGATAAAGATAACATCTCTTACATAACTCATACCGGCACCGGTAACTATAACGTAAGCACCTCCAAGCAATATACAGACTTGAATGTTATAACCGCAGATCATGACATAGGCGCGGACGGAGCCGACTTCTTCCGCAATCTCGCTATGGGCGATGTACATTTCAATTATAACAATCTGTTAGTCGCGCCGGGAACCATGAAAGAGGTCATTTTACAAAAGATCAAAGAGCAGACAGAACTTGCTATGGCCGGAAAACCCAGCGGTATAATATGCAAAATGAACAGCCTCACTGATTTAGATTGCATCAAGGCGTTTATTAAAGCGTCAAGCGCGGGAGTCAAGATTTCACTTATCATACGGGGAATTTGCTGTCTTTTGCCCGGTATTTCCGGCAAAACGGAAAATATCACTGTGAAAAGTATTGTAGGACGTTTTTTAGAGCACAGCCGTAT
>WRCH01000028.1 GCA_009784115.1 Chitinispirillia bacterium | reverse complement strand
GCGTCAACATCATCATAATTTTTTAACGATGATTTAACCTTTTCAGCGATGGACGCACCTGTTATGATCATCGGCTTCGTATCATCGGAACAAACCGAATCCAACCTTAAAAGCGTATCCTCAAGCATAGTACGCTCAGAGGCGATCGCGTGGAGCTGTTTTGGGGCAAGGCTTCGGCTCAGAGGCCAAAACCTCTCGCCGATACCCCCTGCGAGAATAACCGGTACTGTCTTCATAATAGTTATATCATCCTTTTTAGGCTTAGGCCAATTTACCTTACTAAAGATAATGTAAGGTGCGTAAGTTAATCAATCGATAATACTTTTTTCCTCCATTGCGTTTAATTTGATGCAATTCGTCCGCCGTGTGCGCGGAAAATCAAAAAGATTGACGGCATCATTACAAAATGATATAATATACTGTGGAAGAATTTACTTGAAAGGAATGAGGCGGCTTATGGTTGAACAATTTCAGCAAACATCAAAAAAACACTCCTCAAAGCCTGAGCTTGTGCTCGTAAGAGCTCCTGAAACAGGAATACCTCAGTATATACCCTGCGAAGCGGGGCAATACCGCAATTGGGTAATTTTCGCAGTAGCCGCTGCTGTTACGGCGGTTGTTATAACTTTTTGCTTTTTGATGAAGAAGAGCGGGGATTGATTGGATAGAGCCTTAGGGCTTTGGCTCATCGGAGCTCCGGGAGCCTTCCGGTTCACTGGAGCCCCGGGCGGTGCCCGGGGTTAGTGATGGCACCCCTTTGGGGTGCGGATGTGCGGTGTTACTGAGCTGCGATTTCGAGCAGTTCTACTTCGAAAATCAGTGTTGAGTTTGGCGCTATGCCGCGTGTGCCTCTTTCGCCGTAGGCGAGATCTGCGGGGATGAATAATTTGTATTTTGATCCCACTTTCATAAGCTGGAGAGCTTCCGTCCATCCTCTTATTACCTGACCTACTCCAAATGTAGTTGGTTCGCCGCGGTCTACCGAGCTGTCGAACACTGTTCCGTTAAGAAGTGTGCCGTGGTAGTGAACTTTTACTCTGTCGTTTGCTGTTGGAACCGCGCCCTCTCCCTCTTTAATAACCTGATACTGGAGTCCGCTTTCTGTTACAACAACACCGGGAACTTGTTTATTGGCAGCTAAAAATACCTCGCCGTTTGCTTTGTTCTCTTCAAGCTCTTTTTGGCGTTTCTCTTCAGCTTTTGCTCTGAGTTCCTGATTAAAGCGGTTGCCTACGGCTGCAAGCGCGCTGTCTGAGAGCTTTGAGGGGACGTCTTCCATAGTTTCGCGGATAGCTGTGAATATTATCTGCAAATCAAGATCGGCGTCTATGCCTTTCAGGCTGCGGCCAATGTCGCGGCCTATCATGTAACTCACCTCATGCTGCGGGTCGTCAAGATTAACTTTTGTTTTTCCCATCTCAACATTGTCGCATGAGGCGAGTGCCAGGGAGAGTGCGGCAGCGGCGGCAGCCGCGAACAGTACCTTTTTCATAGGAATAAACTCCTTTTTAGTTGTGGTTTATAATAGTGTACCAAGTGTTTGTATCGTATTAGAGGTCAATTATTAAATATAATAAAAGGGAGAGCTTGTGTGGTGAAGATGGTGCAGTAATCCGTAGAGGCGGTTTTGGCGAAGATGGTCAAAAATGGAGTTATAAAAAAGATTGGGAGCGCCAGAAATACCAAGTACGTTAAAAAGTGACGCTTAACAATACCCGCGCAAGCCTTTTTTTATTTTTTTGTACTTGACCACAGCCCCTACATATAGTATCTTATTCCATACCATTATCCCATAGATAGTGGATTTTGCTATTTCACAATGTAATAATAGTTTTCTATTTAAGGGTTATTTAACGCTATGATTCTTCGCAAGTTATCAATTTTTGGCTTTAAGTCTTTTGCTGACAAAACAGAGCTTTTGTTCGGCGAGGGGATGACCGCCGTCATCGGGCCTAACGGCTGCGGCAAGAGCAATGTTGTGGATGCTATACGCTGGGTTTTTGGGGAACAGAAGGCTTCGATGCTCAGAAGCGCCAACATGCAGGATGTTATTTTCTCCGGCACTCAGAAGCGTCAGCCCCTTAATATGGCCGAAGTTACTCTCACTATCGAAAATAATAAGGGTATTTTGCCCATAGAATACAGCGAAGTGGCTATCACACGGCGCATACATAGAAGCGGCGAGAGCGAGTACCGTCTTAATAAGGTGCCCTGCCGTCTGAGAGATATTCAAAATTTATTCCTTGACACCGGAGTGGGAAGCAGCGCCTATACTACTATAGAAAATAAAATGATCGAAAAAATCCTCTCCGACAGAGCAGAGGAGAGAAGAACTCTGTTTGAGGAGGCCGCGGGGATTGGTAAATATAAGCAGCTTAGAAAAGAGAGCATCGGAAAACTTGAAAAAACCCGTCAAGACCTGCTTAGAATAAATGATAAAGTTACAGAAGCTGACCGCATGGTCAGTTCGCTTGGCCGTCAGGTTGAAAAGGCGCGGCGCTATAAAAATTATTATGATGAACTCAAATCACTTGAAATCGGGTTTGAAAACCGCCGGTATATTACGCTTACAGACGCAATGAAGAAGCGTCAATCCTTTTTAAATGAGGTGCAAGGCAAACGTGAGCTTCTGCGCGCGAATATGGCCGCTTCCGAATCACGAATTGAGAGAATGCAGCTTGGCGCGCTTGAAAAGGAGAAAGATTTAGAGATCGCTTCCCGCAATGCCGCCGAGGCCAACGAGAAGATTATTCGTATCGATAGAGATGCCGAAGTCGCTTTAGTTACTGTCAATCATCGCAGACAGGATACGAACCGTCTTGAGCAGGAGGCGGTTCTGATTGATAAAAGGGTTGAAGAGGCGGCGCTTATGAGAGCGCAGATCGAAAAAAACATTGTCGCCCGTGAAGCGCAGTTTATTGAGCGCAGCGCTGTTGTAGAGGGGGCAAGCGCAGAGCTTGCCCGTTTTGACGAGCGGTTAAATGACGCTAAACAGCGGGCAGAGCGGCTTGGGCGCGATCAGATTGAAAATGTTAATTTACTTGGCGAAGCCAAAAACCGTTTGAACTCTGTGAACTCTAATCTTAACAGCGCCATTGAGAGAAAAGAGCGCGACGAGCGGGAGATCGCGGCTCTTGAAGAGCGCATCGAAGAGTATCAGGACAATATAGAGACGTGCAGAAAACAGCTTAACGCTGTAGATAACGCGAACCGCGATTTTATGCAGGCGCGGGAGGTGCTCCTCGGCCGTATCGAAAAAGAGGAAGAGCGTTACCGCGGTCTTGTCGAAGAGGAGAAGCGTCTTGAGGCGCAGATCGGTTCCAATAAATCGCTTCTAAAAACTTTGGCCGGGCTTGACGCGGCTTTTGAAGGTTACGAGGCTGGTGTTAAGGCGCTCCTCACATCGCCTGTTGACGGACTCCGCGGAATTGCCGCCGATCTTGTAAGTGTCAATGATAATGAGAAGCTGCCTCTTGTTGAGAAGATTGTCGGCAGCGCTATTCAAACAGTAGTCTTTGATACCAATGAACAGCTTGAAGCGGCTGTCGATTTTCTGCGCAGAGAAAACGCCGGCGCCGCACGTATTGTTTCGCTTGAGCGGCTCAGGACGTCTCCGCCAGTATCTTTACAGCAAATTGAGGGCGTTACATATGTAAAATCACTTGTAAAGACGGTTGACGGATGTGAGGCGCTTTCAGATCATCTCTTTGGAAATTTCGCTATCGCTTCCGATTACAAAAGCGCGGTTAACGCGTCCGCGGAACTTGGTACGTACAGTACGGTAATCTCTATGGCAGACGGGGTGATCTGCTGCGGGGACGGAAGCATTATCGCAGGCGTTACTCAAAAGGAGCAGGCCGGGATATTACAGCGCAAACAGCAGATCGAAAAATTGACTGTTGACATCGAGGAGTCACAGAGAACTTATGAAAAAGTTCTCACCGAAAAAGACGGCTGCGCGATAAACCGTGACGAGGCAAAAGTAGAACTGATTGACATCGACGAAAAGATCAATAAAGGTCAGCGCGAACAGCAAAATCAGCAAACCACAATCCGCCACTACGAAAACGAGACGCAAAACATAATGCAGCGTCTTGATGCGCTTTCACCGCAGTTAACGGCGCTTAGCGCAAGAATCGCGGAACTTCGCGGATCAATCGGCGCTATTGAAGCTGAGGCCGCAGCTCTTGAGGGCCGCCGCGGTACGCTCGAAGATCAGGCGGCAGAGGCAAGAGAGGGCGTGCGCGCTTTAGACGAGGAGCGCAAGGCGCTTGTTGAGCGCCTCAAAAATATCGAAATAGAGGTGATCGGCCTCAAGGACAGAATCGCTAATGACAGGCGTGATATAGAGAAACTTACAACTGATATAAAAAATTTAGGCGAAAGCAAATTATCAAAAATTGAAGAGAAGCAGAAATATCTCTCAGAAATCGCTGACCTTGAAAGTTCTCAGGAGTACAGGGTGCAGGAACTTGAAGCCGCTAAAGCCAATAAAGCGGAGCTTGAAAAAGTAAGAGACCTTGTCCGCGAAGACTATAACGGCCGTCTCAACGAAATTGAAGAGTACCGCAAAGAGATTAAACTCGTAAATAACGAGCTTGAAGAGATCTCTAACCAAATACACGACAGCGAACTGAAACAGACGCGCGACGAGCAGGAGCGCCGCAGAATCCGCGAGAGAATTTGGGAAGTATACGAACTTGATCTCGAAGCGTGTGAGCAGGAAGATATTGCGGTTATAAACGAAGACGACGAAGCGGTGCTCAAAGATATCGCAAAAAATAAAGAGCGGATAAAAGCTGTTGGTCAGGTAAATATGGCCGCGTTAGAGGAGTACGAAACCGAAAGCGCGCGCTTAAACGAACTCATCGCTCAGAGAGACGATCTGAGCGCCGCTGTAGACGAACTTGAAAAAGCGATAACCAAACTTGACAAAGAGGCGCGCGCGCAATTTTTAAGTACATTTGAGCAGGTGCAGAAAAACTTTACCGAGATGTTTACGACTCTTTTTGAGGGCGGCGAGGCAAATATCGCGCTTGACGAAACGGTAGACCCGCTTGAAGCGCCCATCCACATAAACGTGCGTCCGGGCGGCAAAAAAATGCGCGGCGTTCAGCTCCTCTCAGGCGGTGAGCGCGCTTTAACCGCGATCTCGCTTCTCTTCGCGCTTTATCTTGTGAAGCCGTCGGCATACTGTATTTTAGACGAGCTTGACGCTCCGCTTGATGACGCTAACATAGGACGCTTTGTAAAGGTGCTGCGTAAATTCGCGGAGAAAACGCAGTTCATCATCATCACCCACAACAAGGGTACAATGGAAGCGACCGATCTGCTTTACGGCGTAACCCAGTTGGAAAAAGGCGTATCAACAATAGCCTCGGTAAAATTTACCGATTCGGCGCTGAGCGCGGCGTAGGAAATATACTGAAATCTACACCGCGCCGCACGTAAATGCGGGCTTGATCACCAAAATTTGAAAAAGCCGAAAACCGTCCCCCAAAACCCTTTTCTGTTATTGCCGTTATTACTTACAGATTCATTATGCGTTGACCTCATCGGATGAGGATATGTAAAGGCTGAGTAGTTTTCGTTTTTAGTTGTAAAGTAATCCCTGTTATGCTGAATATGCTCGCGCGATCTGCCTCTGTCGTGTATAAAGGGTACTACTTCATTGCCATTCACCTTATTATCCCAAATGTGCAGATTATTGATCTGATCAATAGATGGATACGTCTCATTCGCGACATTAAACGAGCGGTAGTTTTCAAGCACTAACGGATGGGTGAAACTGCCGTTGAATTCGTTGTCATAAATCACCCCGGTACCGCCTCTGATGAAAGCTCCCATGTAGCTGTGTCCGGAATTGACCTTGTTGCCGTAAATTTCATACGACCTGCTTCCGCGTCCGTATTCCCAGTTGCCGTGTGCGTCTATTGGGTTTGTGTTTTGGCTTCCATTGTCAATTGTGTTGTAGCGGAAAACGTATCTTGAACCGCGGTTTGACGCAATAGAATGAGAATTTCTTGCGGTTCTGTGAGTAAAGAGGTTGTCTTCTATGTAAACAGCGTCATCTGTTCCGAGTGTAACGGGCCGGTTCCATGATCTGTCGTTGTCTCCGTATACGACAACGTCGTAGCCTGCGTTTTCTTCAAATCTATTATTGTCAACAAGCCCTTTAACAGTACCGTGAGTCATTACTGCTCTCGTTTCAAAGTTTTTGAATGTGCTGTTGTCAACACGGAAATTGAGGCCGCTGCTGCGCAGCTGAACGCCTCCGCCCCTTCTGTCTCCATCAAGAACGATATTGGTGAGCCTGAAAAAACCTTCTGTAAAAACATTAAAAATAAAGTCCATAGGAGATTGTTTTTTGATCGTTGTACCTTTGCTGCCGGAACCGGTGATTGTTATGTTTTTTCTGATATCAATAGGCCCGCCTCTGAAATCAAAAGTTCCCTGCGGTATGATTACGGTACCGTTTTCAGGCGCGGCGTTAATAGCGGCCTGAATATCTTCGCGTGAACCGCTTCTTGCCTCAATGGCGGCGGCGTGCGTTCCCGCTGTAGAGGTTAAGATAAGTGCCGCGCAGATAAGAGCAATCAAACGTGAGCCGACAGGAGCGATTTTGTAACTGTTAGAGTTGTACTTGTGATTCAAGTCATTCTCCTTTGTTAAGGTTGAAGCGGAGCCGCGGATTTAAGGCCGCAGTATCTGCTAAAAGTTGAGAGATTTCGCAGGTGTCCGCGGAATATTGACCATCTCTGCGCCGCTTCCCTCATTTTTTATTAAATCTTCTTATTTTATGATTGATATATAGCGCTGCGAATTCTATAATTATATATATTGGTGAACGGCACGCGTTTACACTGCACCGCATGCAACTGCACGCAGGGCCGACTCTGTTGCTTAGCGGCACAGTGTAAACTTATGCCGTGGTTTGGTATAAATAGCCTGATTGCAATCATACCTTAAATGATAAGCGTGAATTTTTATGTACAGGGATATCGAGGAGCTGCAGGATAAAATAAAAGCGATCGCGAATCTGCCGACTCTGCCCCATATAGCGGCAAAATTAATGAAGCTGATAAATTCGCCCAGTACAAGCGCGGAGCTTGTCGCGTCGCTTATAGCGCAGGACGTCTCTTTGAGCGCCAAGGTGCTTCGTTTGGCTAACAGCGCTTTTTACGGCATCCCCAAGAGTATCAATACGCTCAAAGGCGCTGTTGTGGTGCTCGGTTTTAAGATACTCCATACTATGGTGCTTAGTTTAACAGTATTTGACATGTTTGGAAAAAGCGACCGCAAAAATTTGATTTTTGACCGCGAAGCCTTTTGGCAGCACTCTCTTAAGTGCGCCGCTATCGCAAGGCTTTTGGCTAAGACGCGTCAAAACATATCAACATTAGACCCCGAAGAGGCGTTTTGCACAGGGCTTCTGCACGATGTGGGCAAAGTGGTTATGGAGCAGTATCTGCACACCGATTTTCACAAAGCTCTGCTTTACGCGAGAACTCACCAAATATGCGGTTTTGAAGCTGAAAAACAGGTGCTTGACTACACTCACTGCGATGTAGCTTTATGGCTGACCGCAAGCTGGTCTCTGCCCGAAGAGATTCAGCAGCCCCTTGTATACCACCACGAACCCGATCTTGCGCAAAGCTGCGGCGAATCGGTTATGCTCTGCCATATTGCCGATTGCTTAAGTTACGCCAAAGATGAGTTCGACATAAATGAGCTGCTGCCTCAAATCAAAGCTCTCGGCATTACGACGAAAGACTTAAAAACGATCATAGAAAAGATACCGGCCGAGATGGAAAAGGCATCGGACTTTATAATTTAACTTTTTATCATGTTGAGGAAACCTTTTATGCGCACTTCGATTATTATTGTTATAGCCCTGATCGTGAGTACCGCACTTACCGGCTGTACCGACTCATCAAAAAAATTACAGGAAGGGTATCAGGCGGAAAAGAGCGGTGATATCGCGAAAGCGGTTAAGATATATAGAGGCATTATAAACCGTTCTGCTCCAATCGTTAGATTTCCCGACTCTAAAAGAGGTAAAGTACTGGCGCCGGAACTATGGAAAGACAAGGTTCAAAAGTATTTGACCGGTGTAAGTGAACCCAGCGCTAAACCGAACGCCGCTGCCGTTGCCGCCCTTACAGGCCTTGAGCGCTGCATGGAACTTAGAGAAAATGATAACAGCGCCCAAATTCATCCCCCCAAACCTTTAGACGAAAACGCGTTTAACGCGCTGTTCAACAGTATATTCCCCCCGCCCGCGGGAGGTTTGGCAGAGTGGAGCGGCATTACATCTTTTGTTAATCAGAGGAACTTCTCTGTTTTACAGATCTCTTCACCTGTAAATTACACCTATGAGCTAAGCGTAGTAAGCCGCACCGCGTCCCGCAGGGTTAATTATACGCTGTATCCGGAAAGTAAACTTGAGCTTCCGCTCCCAGCCGGAGACTACTCGGTGATTCTAAAAAGCAGCGTAACTTTCCAAAAGGGTAAGCGCTGGACTTCGGAGTATTCGACATTCGCGTTAAATATACCGCCGGAGCCTTCGCTTGTAGCAATGAATTTGCGGACAAGAGTGGTCAGAAAGCAGTAATTATTGAAGTATCAATTAAATATTGGCTTACGCCTCGATAAACACGGTGCGCCGTACCACTGCACGACTGCACTACAGCAGCGAGGTCGTTCCGCGGTACAGCGCGATATTTAATCGTGGGATGTATAAAATTAGATGACAGAACCAAATTCACTGATTACCGGAAGAGTTACAGAGGAGCAGAAGAACTACTTTATTGTTTCAACTCCGCGGGGTGAACTGCGCTGTACAACAAAAGGAACCTTGAAAAAGATAAAGTTCCGCATATGCGCCGGTGACTTGGCGGATGTGATGATTTTAAATGAAGACAGCATGGAGGGTGTAATCTGTGAAGTTCATCCGCGCCTTAGTTTTTTGCCCCGCCCCCCTTTGGCTAATTTATCACAGGTAATATTTATAAACTGCTTCAAACATCCGGGGCTTGACCTTGAGGCGGCAGACCGTTTTCTTTTTTCAAGCGCGGCTTATAATATCGACGCGGTTCTTGTTTTTAACAAGATGGATTTGCTTGACGGCAGCGAATTAGACGAGCTTTCAAAAATAGAAAACGCCTACAAAAATATTGGATATAAAACGCTGCGCACGTCAGTTATCAAAAAAGAGGGTATTGACGAATTGATTGATCTGTGCGAAGATAAGATCAGCGCGTTTGCCGGTCTCTCCGGTGTGGGCAAATCAACGCTTTTGTCTCTTATTTTTCCAAATAAGGAGTTCAGAACAAAAAAAGTATCGGGAGCACGCGGGCGGGGCACTCATACTACTACAAATATTAATCTGCTCTCTCTCCATAATAACTCTTTTTTGGCAGACACGCCCGGATTTGCTTTTGTTGACGTACCCACTGTAGAGCAGGATACCGTAGTGTCGCATTTTCCGGAAATCGAAAAGTTAGTCGGCGAGTGTCAGTTCAACAATTGTATTCATGACGCGGAACCCGGATGCGCGGTGCGCGAGCTTGTGGATAAAAACGAAATCGCCCCTTGGCGCCATGAGCATTACCTCAAGCTGTATTATGAGATGGCTGAGCGCAGAAAGAAGAGAATGAGCTAAACGGTTTTAACCCCGGGACGGGGCAAGATTCTGTATTGATGATTTTAACTCCCCGCAAATCTTCCCGGCCATAGTTTCCGGCGCGAGTCCAATTTCCGCTCTGAGTTTAATCACATCACCATGAGAGACAAACCTGTCGGGCAAACCAAAACGCAGCACCTTCGGCCTGTGCTCCAATTGCGCCGACAGCGCAAGCACAGAGCTCCCGAATCCGCCGGCTATGGTGTTGTTTTCAAATGTCGCTATAACGGAGTGATTCGCAAATATCTCTTCGTAAAACGCCTCATTAAGCGGTTTCGCGAAGCGGGCGTCAACAAGCGTAGCCACGATCCCTTGATCTGAAAGCAGTTTGTGCACTTCGCATACATCACCGTACATGTCGCCAAGAGAGATCAGCGCGGCTTGAGACCCTTTTTTAACAGTATTCGCGTTTCCAATATCAATTTTATAGAAAGGTTTGTCACAGGGAGTTCCCGGCCCGTTTCCGCGCGGATAACGGATAAATATTGGGCCTCCCGTATATTCTAACGCTGTAAACATCATATCCCGCAACTCCTTTTCGCTGCTTGGAGCCATAACTACTGCGCCGGGTATGGTGCATAAATAAGAGATGTCGAAATTACCGTGGTGGGTGGGGCCGTCGTCACCCACAAGCCCCGCTCTGTCAAGACAGAAAATTACGTTCGTTTTGTCAAGAGCGACGTCTTGCATCAACTGATCGTAGCTTCTCTGTAAAAAACTTGAATAGATTGCAACAACAGGCCGCAATCCTTTGAGCGCAAGTCCGGCGGCGAAAGTGACCGCGTGGCCTTCCGCAATTCCTACGTCAAAAAAACGTGACGGGAAAGTATCTCTGAATTCGGTGAGCCCCGTGCCGTCGGGCATTGCCGCTGTGATTGCTACGAGATTTTTATTCTCTCTGCCAAGCTCAACCATTGTACTGCCAAAAACGCTGCTGTAGGTAGGGCCGCTCTGACCGCCCTTTATAACATCGCCGGTTTGCGGATTGAACTTGCTTATACCGTGATACTTTGTCGCGTTCGCTTCCGCAAACGGACACCCTTTGCCTTTTTTGGTGACAACGTGAACGAGTACCGGCTCTTTTGACCCCTCTTTTAAAAACTTAAATACTTTTATGAGCTCTGTTAAGTCGTGTCCGTCAATCGGGCCTATGTAGCGCAGCCCCATATCTTCAAAAAATTTTCCGGGGATGAGTATGTTTTTTATATTCCTGTCAACTGTGCGGATTACATCCTTTATCCCCTTACTTACGCTTGAGCGGTCTCCGAGGAGATCCCATACAGAATTTTTAAGTTTGTTATACCGTTTGTCGGTTATAACATTTGTGAGATATTTTGAAAGCGCGCCCACGTTTTTTGAGATAGACATCTCGTTATCGTTGAGCACTACCGTCATGGCGGTTGATGATGAGCCGAGGTTATTAATCCCCTCAAGCGCAAGTCCGCCGCTCATGGAGCCGTCTCCTATTACCGCTACTACGCTTGATTTTTGTTTTAAAATGTCGCGCCCCATGGCAAGGCCGAGCGCGGCGCTTATTGAGGTAGAGGCGTGACCGACAGAAAAACTGTCGTATTCGCTCTCCGATACGCGGGGAAACCCGCTGAGCCCCCCGTGCTGTCTTATCGTATCGAACCGGTCGCGGCGCCCTGTGATGATTTTATGCGTATAAGCCTGATGCCCAACATCCCAAACGATTTTATCTTCGGGGGTGTTGTAGCAGTAGTGCAGTGCGAGTGTAAGCTCAACGGTGCCAAGACTTGGGGCGAGGTGGCCTCCGGTCTGGCTCACTTTTTCAATCAAAAACTGCCGAATCTGCTCCGCGAGAAGCGGCAGCTTATCGGCGCTTAATGCCCGCAGCTGTGCCGGGGAGTTTACCATTTCGAGAATATTCAATTATACGCATCCTTTTTTCATTTTTGGCTATCTTATAAAGATAAGTTAAATATAGTCACGTACACAAGAGTTTTTTTTTCACTGTGTTATACGGATTTTTGTTGCGCATCATATCAGCAAAATGTATTTCCTATTATATATCGGTACACGGCACGCGTTTACACTGCGCCGCACGTAACTGCACGCAGGGCCGGCTCTGCTGCTTGGCGGCACAGTGTAAACGTATGCCGTGATTTATATTGGAGATGGATATAAACAATGAAGTTTTTTTCAAGTTTGCACAAAAGTATTTTTGATCCCGCCTTTAGCAAAGAGGCTGTTAAGCTCCCCGCGGGCCGCTGTATTATGTTTCTTTTAAAGCTGTTAGTGCTTACAGCGCTGATATCCGGTCTCGCCAAGACCTATTACCTTTTGCACCCTGAGCGCGGGGCGGCTTCTGTTATAAGCGCGATGTTTAATGGGATTGAGATAAGGGACGGCCGGCTTGAAACGGAGCGCGAAGTTCCTTTTGAGATGCCGAAAGATTTGACAGGCGCGCTTTTGGATGATTTTGTAGGATTTAAAGTTTTTGAACAGGTGCCTGATAATTTTTTAGTTGTTGACACAAGAAATCCTATCCCCGCGGGTGATGAAATGACAGGCGCGGCGAAGGTAGTACTTAGAGACACATCCGTATTTTTTAAGGATATGCGTATTGAGGTGCCGTATCGTCTGTTAGTCGGTAAAAACTTTGAGTTCACAGAACCGGCGGTGCAGAGGGTTTTACAAAAAAATGTACTCTCCTTTGTATTGAATTTTTTTATGTTCAGTTTCGTTTTCACCCTCTTTACGGTACTCATGAGTGTGTTTTTTCTTTCGGCGGCGGCGTATCTTTTCAGTTTTCAGAGAACTAAAAAATTTGTATATTTTTTAAAAATCGCCTGTTTTTCAATCTCACCGGTTATGATAGGAAGTGCGCTTGTAGCGGTTTCCGGTGTGCGCGCGGAGTGGGCATGGTATATATTCGTAATATTGTCAACAATGATAATGTTCAGGGCGATGGCGCACGCTTCAATAGACGCGCCTGTTCCTGATGATAAAATAAACAACGGCATAAATTGACACTGCGCCGCACGCAACTGCACGCAGGGCCTTGGCGGCACAGTGTAAACTTGTGCCGTACACCGATAAAGAGAGCGGCTTATATATGAATCGTATATTAAATGTAGAACAGAAAAAAGGCGACCCTAACCATCTTGACGGTCAGGTGACGGTATACGCGTTTATTGATATCGACCCCGCCGAACTTATGAGCATGAAGCACCCTATCGCATCTATGGTGCATGGCGGGCTTTTAGTTGCCACAGGCAATTACCGGGAACAGAGCAATCTGCTCGACTTTCTGCGCTCTGAGATGGGCGTCTCTCTCGACGAAGAGGGGCTCGGCGAGGGGCTTGCGGATATGCTTGACAAGATGGACGGACTTGAGGGGGCGCTTGATCCGCAGAAACTTCGTGAGCGTCTTGAAAATATGGGCGAGCTTGAGGAGTTTATCCCTACCCCCGCCAAGATCGTATCGTTTCACTCCGAGCATGAGCTTCTCTCTTCTCCCGGCGATATATTTTTCGCGGGGACATTTAAAAGAATAGGCAACGCCGTACTAAGTGTAAACGCGGTGCCTATTATCTATCAGGCGCTTTTTCGCGAGCAGCAGATGCAGACTGTGCGAAATGAGATAGAGTCGCTCATTGCGCAGATAGAACACAGCGAACCAGTAAGCCGCACTTTTTTAACTGCCGGTATAGATCCGCAGGAGGCGCTTACAAAAGAGTATATCCCGGCCATGCTTTACCAAAGAGGAAACGCCGCCGGGTTCGCGGCGGCTAAAAAAAGTTTTCGCGATTTTATGAAAGGTTACCGTTTCGGCGATGATGCGGAAGCGATTCTCACGCTTATCTCGAAAGACGGGGAGCTTGACGCCAACTCGCTTAAACTGCTTGAGCTTTACGCGAAAAAAATAGCGCTTGTGCGGAATGAGGATTTTAGCGCCGTTGAGAATATACGCAAAGAGATAGAGCGTCTTAGAGGGTAAACATTAAGGCGGCAGTTAAAGGTCGCAACTTCCGGCACATCGACTGCACGAACCATCGTGAGGCCGCTGTACCGGGAGTTGCGACCTTTAACCGCCGAAGTAATATGCCGTGGTTTAGTATAGCAGGGGGCAGAGAGATGCAGTTTGACGTACAGATACTTGCGCGGATTATAGAACACGCGCCTACATGTATACTCCTTTTAGAGAAAGACGGTGTGATAGTATACGCCAATTTGCACGGACAAAAGTTTTTTGGTTTCTCAAAAGACGAACTTGCCGGCAAGCCGCTTTCGTTTTTACCCGATTTTTATGATAAACTTTCCGCGCACGATTCTACTCTTAAAAGTGTAATTGACGGCACGCTCAAAAACTCCAAAATAACATGCGGCTCCTCAAATAAAGTATGTATGATGAATTCGATTAAAATAGGCGGAGTGGGGCCCGATCAGGATCTTACCGCGCTTGTTATAAAAGATATCACCGAAGAGGAGGTTTTGCATGAGCAGATCGAGAAAAAAGAGTTGGAAATAGCAAAAATGAACGCCGAGCTCATCCGTTCAAAAGCGGAGCTGAAAAAACTCTCCTCCCTTAAGTCAAATTTTTTAAGCATCGCTTCTCATGAGTTAAATACGCCGCTTACCTCTATAAAAGGGTACTCCGACATCATTATAGACAACATGAGAGAGAAGATTGAGCCAAGCGTTTTCAGGATGATAGAGAGTATAAGCCGCGCCGCGGACAGGCTTCACAAAGTTGTAAACAACATGTTAGACGTCACAAAAATTGAGCAGAACCGCTTGCGCCTGCATCCTGAACCTGTTGACATTGGGGCTATATGCAAAGATTGCGTTGAGGAGATCTCCCAATTAGCCGCAAAGCGCAAGATCACTTTTATTTGCGGTATCGCGTCTGATTTGCCCATGTTTAACGGCGACAGGGCAAGACTGTATCAGGTGTTTACAAATCTTTTCAGCAACGCTATTAAGTATTCGCCCGACGGTTCGTCTGTAAATGTGAGCATAGCGGTTAAGCACGGAAACCGCTTTCATATTATTGTGAAAGACCGGGGCATAGGCATAGATGAAGAGGAGCATAAAAACATATTTCATCCGTTTTATGAAGTGGGCTCGTCGAACCGCCACTCAACAGACTTTACCAAATTCATGGGCGGGGGGAGCGGTCTTGGGCTCTCTATCGCAAAGGGAGTAGTTGAACGTCACGGAGGAAAAATTTGGGTTGAAAGCGCCGGTGCGGAGAAAGGAAACTTCCCCGGAAGTGAATTTCACATACTGCTGCCTCTGCACGCAAATATTACCTGGGATGATGATGATACAAAGTCAAACGGTACAAAGAGGCTCCTTGAAGCTGACGCCGCGTTCAGCGAAAGCCGCGACAGCACCTCTCAGCAGGAACAGGTAAAACCCAAAGTTCTGTTTATCGACCCGGACAAAGAGGGGGTCGAAATCGCAAGTATGATTTTGGAAGATGTATTTGACATCATAACGGCGCCAAATGGAGAGCAGGGGCTCAAGCTCGCGTTTCATCAAGCTCCCGCGCTCATTCTCATGGATGCGCATCTGCCGGGACTCGACAGCTGGCGCGTCTGCCGCATTCTGCGCTCCCAAGAGGAAACAAGAGATATCCCCATAGCCTTTTTCTCCGACAACGCAAAAGACGATGAAGTTAAGCGCAGTTTCGAAAGCGGAGCTAACGATTTTATAGTAAAACCTTTCAGCCCCAAAGAGCTGGTAGAGAAAATCTGGCGGCTTTTAATGGACAAACAAGAGGAAGAAACGTTCAGGTAAACGCCCCGATTCTCTAATCCCTCAGGAAAAAATTGCCCCTCTCACAGGATTAAATTACCTACTTAGTGTTAATGTTTCATCATCAATAATTCATTTAAATTTGTTGCACCTGCCCTTATAACTCATTGACTATCAACATGTTACGATTTCGATAAAACCATTTTAAACCATTTGGCACGTTAGTTGCATATCTTTCTGCACGCAAGACACAGGCGGGGACAACAGTGCCCCGCGTCGTAAAGATCACAATTGAAGAGGGTAGCATGGACGCAGCCTTTACTTATTAAACATAACCTCATGGAGGAACGCTGTATGCGTATTAACAATAACATGATGGCGATTAACACCCATCGCCAGCTTGGCATAAGCAACACTGCCGGTGCCAAATCAATGGAGAAGCTCTCAAGCGGGCTTCGTATCAACCGTGCCGGAGACGACGCCGCCGGACTCGCGATCTCTGAAAAGATGAGAGGACAAATCCGCGGTCTTAACATGGCTTCAAGAAACTCTCAGGATACCATCTCATTAATACAGACAGCAGAAGGCGCTCTCGGTGAGACACATGCAGCGATACAAAGAATGCGCGAACTTGCAGTGCAAGCCGCGAACGATACAAATACAGACGCAGACCGTTTTGAAATTCAGGCGGAAATAAAACAGCTCAAGGCTGAAATTGACCGTATAGCAAACTCAACCGAGTTTAATACACGCAAACTTCTTGAGGGAAGCGCTAAAGGTATCGCGGAAGAGATTGTCGGAACCTTTCGGATAAATAATAACTCCGGGGTTATTGTAAACTCCGTAGATATGAAAAATATGATGGACAGTATAGGCAATGACCGCTCGTGGGCGTTTGACGGCGCTTTTATGGTTATCAAGGTCAATCAGACGCTTGATAATGGCGTAGCGATTTATAACGCAAATGACTTCAGGCTTGTTGGTTCGGATGGTACGGTTTATGATTTTGTTGAGCTTAGCGAGGATACAAGAATAGAAGCTAATATGCTTAAGGCTGGTACTATTATTGCCGATGGCGGGGATGAGATATTGTTTGCTGGTACTAGTTCGCCATTTAATACGCTTGCAGCTGTTAATTCAAATTATGACCTTAACGGTCTTCAATACATCACTCTTGGAGCAGGCACCAATCACACAGTAATTAGCGAAGTCGGAGCAAGCAGCTCTCTTGCGGTAGGCAGCTCAGTAACAATTGTAACGGGCGGAGCTGTTACTTTGGGTATCAACACTGTTTTAAGTACTGCAAATGCTCCTATAGGGGGTAGTATTACCTATACAACCAATGGAGAGCTGCAGCTGTTTGATCATAGAGATCCTGGTGATTCCGATGCCAATCTTATCAAAACGATTGAAGTTGGCAGAACTGTTACTCTTGACGATGGTACTGTTCTTAGAAATGATGGCGGTGGCAAGTTTACAGTTATGAACGGTTCTCTCAGCCTGGGTACTGCGGGGCTCAGCACTCTTGCTACACCTTCACCTGATATTGGAGTACCCGGCCGGAACGTTTCAGCTTTTACTATCGCTTCACAGAGCGAACTTGACATAAATTCAGTATTGAGGAATCCCGATGGCGCGGTTTTAGTAAAGGCGTCTAACTATCATATAGGTAGTGCCGGTGCGTTTAACAATAATGTTACTGTAGGTAACAGTGCCCCTCTCACTAACATTGATATTACAAAGCTAAAAGCAGGAAGCGTTCTCGCTAAAGGCAGTGACATTAGTATTCAGCAAGACAGCTTTATTACGCTGATGATTAACGGTAAAGAGGTTGAAGTTAAGTGGGATGACGGGATTTTAAGAGTTGGGGACAAAGAGCTTGCGCCGGGCAAAAGCCTAACTCTTGATGATGGTACAGTGCTGACTCACACGTCTAATCTGTTAACTCCCACTACGGGCAGCGGCAAGATTACAGTTACAAGCGGCAGTATAACGCTTGGGAAAGATATCGCCATAAGCGCAAATAATGTGGCGGCTTACACGATCGCTAAAGACAGCACAATAGCCTCCGGTTCACAGGTAGGTGATCCAACCCTTGGTAGTGCATCTGTTAAACTCAGAGCCGGAACCGTAATAACCAAACCCGACAACTTCTTCGCCGGCAGCGTAACCCTCGCTCACAACGGTATAGCGATGCAGTTTTCGGCCAATGGCAGTAACGGTCTTGAGGCTAACTACTTTGAAACAAAAGTGGGCGAAAGCATAACATTTGTCTTCTCAAAGTACAGTCCTGCCGCAAACAGCATCAACGACTCTGTGATGGCACAGGTTGGCGCGAACAGCGGTCAGACTACCTGGGTGTCAATCGGCGACATGCGTACAAGAGCTCTTGGGTTAGCCGATATAGACATCTCCTCAAAGTGGGGAGCGGCGGTAGCTATAGAAACGGTGAACAACGCTCTGCAAAAAGTCTCTCACCAGAGAGCGGCTCTTGGAGCGATGCAGAACCGTCTTGAGCACACAATTAAAAACCTTGATACGGCGTCGGAGAACCTTCAAGCGTCGGAGTCACGTATCAGAGACGTCGATATGGCGAAGGAGATCATGGAGTACACGAAAAACTCCATCCTCCAGCAGGCTTCTCAGGCGATGCTCGCTCAGGCGAACCAGACTCCGCAGAGCGTGCTCCAGTTACTCAGAGGATAATTTTTTTGACTGTGATCGGTACGGCGCGGGAGTTACTCTTACCCGTAAAGCAGTACGATACGAAAACATTACGCATACGGCGAAGTACCGCATCACAGGGAAGTGTGCGGTACACCTCGCTTCCAAAAAAAAAGCTGCCTCGGCAAGGGCAGCTTTTTTTATTGTGATCAGAACGGCGCGGGAGTTACTCTTACCCGCAGCGGGGCTCTTGGTTTGGGCGGCCGCCCCCGGTCGTCCGTACTTTGGAGGAGCGCACGAGCTGCGGGCGATCGCCCTTACGAAAGATCTATCTCCCCACTTTCTTCTGTACCAAGTGCTTATTATCCCGCACCCAGTTATAATATTCAGTCCGCTTAAGTTTAGACGCCGCCTCCTGATCGAGCACCACTGTTGCGCTTTTTGATAACTGAAGCGCTGTGGCGGTAATCTGGCTTGTTACCGGCCCCTCTATAAACTCAGCTACTATATCCGCCTTTTTCTCTCCATTGGCAATGAGCAGAATCTTGCGCGCTTCCAAGATTGTACCTACGCCCATAGTTACCGCAAACCGCGGAACGTCATCCTGATGGCTGAAAAAGCGCGCGTTATCCTCTATTGTCTCTTTGTAAAGCGCCTTGATTCTTGTGCGGCTGGCAAATGATGAACCGGGTTCGTTAAATCCGATGTGCCCGTCGCGCCCTATGCCAAGCACCTGCAGATCTATCCCGCCCGCTTTTTGAATCTGCGCCTCGTACCAGAAACAGAAGTGCTCGGGGTCTTCTATGTGGCCTTGGGGGACGTAGATGTTTGCCGGGTTAACATTTACATGGTTGAAAAGATTCTCTTTCATAAAATAGTTATAACTGTTAGGATGCAGCGGCGGCAGACCCACGTATTCATCCAAATTAAAACTTGTAATTTTAGAAAAATCCAGCCCCTCTTCCTTGTGAATGCGGATAAGCTCCTGATAGGTGCCTACAGGCGTATCGCCGGTTGCAAGGCCGAGTACAATATCGTGTTTGTATCTTATCTCCTGCGCAATAAGTTCAGCAGATATCCGGCTCATTTCCTCATAATCAGACGTGATGATGACTTCCATTTTTATAATCCTTTTTTAACAGTGACAGATTTGATTTACGCAGAAGCAACAAGTTAAAATAATATTCTCCAAGAAATATTTTAAAAAAAAAGCATGAATAATGCCAAATTTTATTAAAAAAAGTCACTTTTTTTAACAAAAAAGCGAGAAATTTGATTTTTCACTAAACTATATTTAAAAAGATGCCGATAATATAGAATAAGAAGTACTGTCTTTACGGGAAATAGAGAACGAGGAGGTTATTATGAGAATAGGTGACAGCGGCTGCGCGCCCATAGAGCCGGTTTATGTCGGAGGATCGGGAAGCTCTTCGGGAGACGGCGCTCCCGCGGTTGAAGTACGCAGCGAGCCGGCGGCAAATGTTACTATCGGTCAGCAGGCCCCCGCGCCCGCACCCGCCGCGGTTGGGCCGGGCAGCGGCAAAAGCGGCGGCGACCGCGATTTGGCCGAACTCATGGAACAGCCGGTAAAACAGGCTAACGCGTCGCTTAAGGTTTTTAACCGCCAGATAGAGCGCAGTGTTCACGAGGTTACAAAAACCGTGATGTACGTAATAAGAGATACTACAAATAACGAAGTGATCGCGGAGTATCCGCCAAAGAAAATTCAGGATATGATCGCAAAAATGTGGGAACTCGCAGGGCTTTTTGTTGACGAAAAAGTATAACCGCAGGGACGGGGCTTGCCCCCGTCCGCTATTGTAGGGGCGTTTTGTCCCTTCACCAACTTGGGAAAGGCTTACAGAGATGGATATCGGAACACAGATGAGGCTTACAGGACTTGCTACCGGACTTGACACAGATGAGGTCATCCGTAACATGGGCAGGATTCATACTCTCAGGATTGACGCGGTCAACAGAGAGAGACAGCTCGCTGTGTGGAGACAGGAGCTCTTCCGCGACACCATAAATATGTTCTCCGGTTTTCAGAGAAACTATCTCAACAGAGCGAGCCCTACCAATAACTTCCTCTCCGCTTCGGCGTTTGCGAAGTTCAGCTATAATCTCTCCCTTGGAGGAGACGCCGCCGCCGCTTCAAGAATTATGAGCGTAACCGCTAACGGCGATTTGCAGAATTTTAATCAGTCCGTACAGGCCGTTGCTCAGCTGGCCACTAAGGATACTTGGAGCGGCGATAAGATGGATTTACAGGGGATAACCAGCGACGGGTTTGATATTGAAAAGTTCGGGACAAGAAACACGCTGACACAGTCTCAAAAGGATGCGCTGCTTGCGCAAAATATTGATAGTGCGCTTAAGGAGTATTTTCAATATGATGATTGGGTTGCGGATAATTTCGCAGGCGGCGCGGCCGTTTGGATTTCTTCGGGTGGTGGAGAGCAATGGTATAATGAAACTTTTGAGAACAGGTTTGAGGAGTTTGCCAAGACCGCGTTTAATAATGATTTTCAAATGTGGCTTGAACTGCCGGGCAATGAGTTAAAAACCGAAGATGACTGGGATGAGTTTTGGGCAGGATTTAAGGATGGTACAGATGTAGTTACCGCACAAAATGACTTTAAGAATAATGCCGTTAATGTTTCAGCAATGGATCAAGCTGCCGCCGTTCATTTCGCGGGAGTCGTAAATAATGCTTGGGAAGATTACTTGAAATTTAACAGCGGCGATTCTAGTGATGCCGCTAATTTGGTCGAGCATCAAAAAATCGTAGATGATACTACCGCTGATTTTGGCGACGGGTCTACCGTAACCGGTTTTAGATACGCCTTTATCGGCGTCTCCATCGACGGCGTAAGCCGCACAATAGAGATCTCCAACACCGATCTCCAAAAAGTATACGACGAAAACTCCGACGCCGAAGGCTGGGCAAGAGGTTTTGCGGATCTGATAAACAAGAGTATAGCTTCACAGTTTGGCAGGGATTTCGGTACTCTCGCGAAGGCGGTTGAAGTTGACGGCAAATGGGAACTTAAAATTGACAAACCCGGCTCCAATGTCGCCATATTTGAGGAGAGCGGTTTTGACTCCCTGCAGAGAATGGGTTTTACCTCGGGAGCGAGCAACCGCAATTTCGGCGGTAAGAATGTAGGCGGACTCTTTCCCGATCTGTTCGGCCACGCCGTTGACGCTTCAAGCCGGCCGTTATACGTTACCGACAGCGGCGTCAGCGTATACCGTTTTGTGGACAACGGTGAGATACAATACCGTGATAAAGATGGAAGACAGGTATTTATCGGCAAAGACGGCAGAGCGATATTCCGTACATCTGATGATCGATTAGTTGATAAAGACGGTAAACAGATGACAAATGACGATGTGCAGAAACCGATCACAAGCGCGGATGTTAAGCCGCAGGTAATAAACTCGTTTACCAATATTCATATTAACGGCAAGTCAATCACAATATTAGCCGAGGATACCGTCAGTCAAATGGTCTCTAAAGTTAACTCCGCCGACGCGGGGGTAACTCTTGCCTATGACGCGGCAAACGACAGGTTTACCTTAACAAGCGCCCAGGATGGTTCTGTAAACAATATTAATGTTACAATGGGTGAGGTAGACAAAGACGGCAATGTGGTGTTAACAAGCTCAGGCGCTTTTTTTGCCGCCCTTAAGATAATAGACTATAACAAGACCGGCGGGGATAACGGTAAGGGCAGTATAGATTATAACGACCGTAAGGAGGGGCAGAACCTGCGCGCCGTTATTAACGGTCAGGAAGTGGTAAGATTCTCAAACTCATTCCACATGGACGGAATGACCTACAATTTCCACGAAACTTTTAACTCTACAATAGATGACGATGGCAAAATCATCATCACAAATTCGGCTGATGAGATAAAGATTCAGGTAACCAAAAACACTGAAGAGATCGTCGATAGCATAAGAACTTTTGTCGATGAGTACAATAAGCTCATTGATCACATCAACACCCTTATGTACGAGAAGAGAAACCGTGACTATCCCCCTCTGACCGATGATCAGAAAAAGGCGATGAAAGAGGATGAGATAAAGGCGTGGGAGGATAAGGCAAAATCCGGACTCCTCAGCGGTGATATGGAGCTGCGCCGTCTTCTTGACAGTATGCGCCGCTCTATTTACGAAACGGTTGAGGGTGCCGGAATATCTATGGCGGAGATCGGTATAACCACAACGTCAAACTACAGAGACGGCGGCAAATTAGTTATAGACGAAAGTAAATTGAACGCCGCTCTTGAGGGTAAATATGACAGCGTCGTGCGGCTTTTTACAAAAAGCTCCGACATACCTTACGGCAGCGGAAACCAAGCCCAGCGCTACAGAGAAAGCGGTATCGCCAACCGTCTCAACGATATCATAAGCGACGCGGTCCGCACTACTACGGTTAACGGCCAAAAAGGTTACTTGGTAGAAAAAGCCGGAGTTCCAAACGATGTAACATCGGTAAATAATCAGTTTACAAAGCAGATTAATGATTACGACAGGCGCATAGGGGTGCTTCTTGACCGCTGGAAGCGTCAGGAGCAATCTTACTATCAAATGTTTGCCAGAATGGAATCCGCGATGATGAAGCTGCAAACCCAGCAGAATAATCTCGCGTCGCTTATGGCGCAGGGCGGATAACAAATAAAAATGGGCGCTTTAGCGCCCATTTTTATTGTTTAAAATCCAATACTTCGCCGTGGCCGGCGTTTTGGGTGCCGCGGTATTGTTTGGTTGCTTTTTTGCCGGTTTCGAGCGCTTTAAGTTCACGTCTCGCCTCAAAAATTTTCTCCGAAGCGTCGTCCATCAATACTTTTAACAGCTTACTGTTTTGCGCGTCCAACGCTTTTACACGGTCTGCAAGCTCAGCGCACTTGCCTTTATTAGCAGGGCCGAACTTCTTTTTAGCGTATTGACTGATAAGATCTTCGCGTTCATCAAGGGCGTTGTGGACAATGTCCATATCCTGCGCCTCAATCCCGCCGTGTACATGGGAGGTCTTTTCTAATATAGCCTGCAAAAATTGCTCTTGATTCACTATAATCATATCCCTCACCCCTTTAGGGGTGCAAGAGTGTGGCCCCGGATTTTAATCCGGGGTTTATTTGGAGTCTATTATTATCGTCTTCTAGGCGGAGGTGTTGCAGCTCTGCCGCCTCTTGCCGCTGCAGGCGCCGGTCTTGCCGCTGCCGCTTTAAGCTCATCTAACTCTTTTCTCACGCCCTCAAGAGTTGCGGTGAGCGTTTTAACCTGCTCTTCTACACTGTTGATTTTATCCGCTTTCTCTTTTACGGCAGGGTCAAATGCCTCTTTTGTTACAAAATCAGCAGACGCCTCCTTAACGGCTTTTTGTACTTTACCCGAAACTGAGGAGAGACCGATGACAAAAGCGATAATTACAAGCAGCGCAGCTATTGGAACCAAGAGTTTGTTTGCGGATGATCCTGATCTTTCTTTAGGCTCAAAATCATCACCATCATCTGACTCGGGCACTTTTATTTTAGGTTCTTTCGGCTCTTTCACCTTTTTCTTTTTGGCTTTGGGCTCGAAGTCGTCATCCGCGTAACTTGCCGCCGGTTCTATCGGAGCAACAGGGGGTGAAAACGTATCGGTGTGTGTGTCATAAGTCTCAGATTGAGGCGTGAAATCGCTGACGTGCTCCTCATAAGTCTGTATTGGAGGGGGCGACGCAGCAGGAGGCGCGGCTACAGGCGCCGGCGCGGCCTGAGGTGAAAAATCTTCCATGTCAAGCACTTGGTTCTCAGTGATAATACGCGGCGTATTCTGTCTTGGCTCCGGCACTTCCGCGTCATCGTTTGACTTGGCCCTCTTATCCGCTTTTGGCTGTTCTGCCGCAACGGTAAAGAAATCTCTGCCCTTTTCGTCTGTTCTTACGTCAACAAGACCCTCTCCCTTGAGCTCACCCAATAACTTACGAACGAGGTCTTCATCCATTTTAAGCGGAAACGCTATGTCGTCCGCCTCAAGCTCGTTCCCGTTCTTTTTCATGAAATTCAAAATCTTCTTGCTTTTACCGTCCATATTGGCGTCCCCTTCAGTAAGGATGAATTAATTATCCAGTATATATCTCTAACATATAAATATATAAGTGTTCATTACCATAGCGCAAGTTTTTAAACTTTGATCATCAATCCATATATCAATATTGATTTTGTACCGATGATTCCCGCGTTCCAATAATCACCGTGAAAGCAGTTAAACCACCCCCACAAGCTCCCGCACTCTCTTCATGGTAACCGCCGCGGCTTCCCGCGCTTTCATTGCTCCCTTTTTGCGGATCTCTTCTACATAATCAAGATTAGCGGCAAGCTCTCCGCGTTTTTGGCGGAACGGCAGAAAATAGTTCCACAGCACCTCAAACAACTCTTTTTTCGCATCACCATAGCCATAACCTCCAGCTCTGAAGCGCGAAGCCATCTCGTCGGTCTGCTCATTTGACGCGAAGAGTTTATAGATGGAGCAGATAATGCTTTTATCAGGATTTTTCGGTGCGTCTACGGGTGCGGCGTCTGTCACGATGCTCATGATTTTTTTGCGTACAGCTTTCTCATCACCAAAAATCTCTACCGTATTATTGTAAGATTTTGACATCTTTTGACCGTCTATCCCCAATATGGTCGCTATAGCTTCCGATATCTCCGGCTCCGGGAGCGTGAACGCCTCTCCGTACGTGTTGTTGAATTTTCCCGCTATGTCGCGCGTGACCTCCACGTGCTGTTTTTGGTCTTGGCCTACCGGAACGATGTTAGATTGAAACAGCAGTATGTCCGCGGCCATCAGCACCGGATACGAGAAGAGCCCGTGGTTTGCCGGTATGCCCTTGGCCTCGGCGTCTTTATAGGCGTGGCAGCGCTCAAGAAGTCCCATTGGAGTTACATTGCTCAAATACCAAGTGAGCTCTATAACTTCCGGCACATCCGATTGCAGCCAAAAAACCGATTTCTCTGGATCAATCCCAAGCGCCATCATGTCAATCAGCGCCTCTCGTGAATAAGCGGCCATCTTCGGTCCGTCAAACAGAGTAGTAAGGCTGTGCAGATTAGCAATAAAACAAAAAAGCTCACCGCGCGCCTGAGACTGTACCATCGGCCGTATCATCCCCAAATAATTTCCGATATGCAGCGTCCCCGACGGTTTTATCCCCGACAAAATTCTCATCTTTTATTATCTCCATTATTTTACGATGAACAACAACTGAATAAAAATAATTTAAACTGTTTCACAAATGTAATAATTTATTGTATAATGGTATTATGCGCGTAAAGAGTACGATAAAAATAATTCTGTTATCTTTCTGCATGATCTTCCTCTCATGCTGCAAATGCTGTGACTGCTGCTGGGGCAGTACTACCGTGTCATACAGGGTCAGCGGTTCGTCATCCTCATCGGTCAGTGTTATGTTCAACAATGATTTCGGTGATGAGAGGCATTACTACAGTATTGATCTTCCGTGGTCGTATACATTCACCATAAAAGACCGGGGTGAGTTTTACTTCGGGGGAGACTATGGTGATTACTTCCCGGCATCTGTCAGCGCAAGACGCTCCACTTACACCGGTCCGCTTACCGTTACAATCTATGTCAACGGAAAAGCTGTCGCCTCGGCATCTTCTACAGAAACGAGGCCAACGGCAGAAGTCAGATATAAGGTAAATTTTTAATTTTTTTTCCACATCACACCCTGCTATTATATATATTATGTAGCCTATTTTTAGATACATTCTCCGCACCCCTTTAGGGGTGCAAGACTGTGAAGACTGTGGCCCCGGGTTTTAGCCCGGGGTTTTTGGGAAATAGATATGATAGTTGCGATTGACGGGCCTGCGGGTTCGGGTAAAAGTTCGACAGCGAGGGCGGTTGCGGCGAGGCTCAAGGTAGCTTTTCTTGATACCGGGGCGATGTACCGTGCGGTCACGCTTAAAGCGCTGCGTATGGGTATCGCTTTTACGGATGACGCTGCGCTTGAGCGTATAATGCCGCAAACATCTATAGAGTTTGAGGGCGCCGCGCCTGATACGCGCATTATTATGGACGGCGAGGATGTAAGCGCTTTAGTGCGCGGTGATGACGTCACGAAAAATGTTTCGGACTACTGCGCTCGCGATGTGGTACGCAAATCGCTGGTTGAGCAGCAGCGGTTTATCGCTTCCAAGAGCTCTCTTGTCTGCGAAGGCAGAGATATGTGTACAGTCGTTTTTCCGGATGCCGAAGTGAAAATTTTTATGATCGCTTCGGTTACCGAGCGGGCCCGCAGACGGCAAAAGGATTTTGCCGCGATGGGGATAGATAAGACGATAGAGGAGCTTGAAGAGGAGATCGCGGCGCGCGACGCCAAAGACTCATCAAGAGCAAACAGCCCTCTTAAAAAAGCTGATGGCGCGGTTGAGATGGATACTACGGGTATGACGCTTGAAGAACAGATAGATTTTATTGTTGATAAAGCGTTACCGTTTCTCTCTTGAATTCTGAAAGATGACGCAAGAGGGACGCGATAGCGTACTAACCAAAAACCTTAACCAATTTTTATTAGTGAGGAGTCATAGACTTATATGACCGATGAATTAAAAAAACCTTTGAAAGGGGTGGATGCCTCAGGGAACGCTGTTGATCTCAGCGATTTTGAGGAGAGTTATTACAGGTCAGGCGAGATAGATAATATTCTCGAGGCTTACAATCAGTCTCTTGCAGGCATTGAAGAGGGTCAGGTGGTTGGCGGTAAGATTTTACGTATCACCGACAAGGAAGTTATTGTTGATGTCAATTTTAAGTCAGAGGGTATTATACCTATTTCTGAGTTTAAGAATGTACAGGATTTTAAGCCCGGTGATCAGATAGATGTGTTTCTTGAGCAGGTAGAGGACAGCGAGGGTCAAATCATTCTCTCCAAGTCCCGCGCGGATTTTCTCAAAGTTTGGGATAAGATTTACGAGGTATATGAAAATCAGGAGGTCGTTGAAGGCCGCCTTGTACGCCGTATAAAGGGCGGAGTTGTTGTTGATCTTTTTGGAGTAGACGCGTTTTTGCCCGGCTCGCAAATTGATCTTCGTCAAATCCCCGATATGGATGCCATCATCGGTCAAGCTTTTAGATTCCGTGTTATAAAGGTTAATAAGGCGCGCCGCAATATTGTTGTCTCCCGCAGGGTTATACTTGAAGAAGACCGCAGCGCAATGCGCGACAAGATTTTGGTTGAGCTTGAAAAGGGACAGGTCAGAGACGGAACGGTCAAAAATATCACCGACTTCGGCGCGTTTATCGATCTTGGCGGCGTTGACGGTCTGCTTCACATTACAGATATGTCTTGGGGCCGCGTTAATCATCCTTCCGAGATCGTTGCTCTCGGCGATAAACTCAAGGTTAAGGTTCTTGACTTTAACGAAAACAAGGAGCGTATCTCACTTGGCCTCAAGCAGCTTTCAGAGCATCCGTGGAAGGGTATCGAAGAGAAGTTCCCTGAGGGTTCAAAGGTGCGCGGCAAGATCGTTTCTATCACCGACTACGGTGCGTTTATGGAGCTTGAAAAGGGTATTGAGGGTCTTATTCATATCTCAGAAATGTCATGGACTCAGCACATTAAACACCCCTCAAAAATCGTTGGCATAGGCGACATTGTTGAAGCTGTTGTGCTTAAGATCGATAAAGACAGTCAGAAAATCTCTCTTGGCTTTAAACAGCTTGAACCGGATCCGTGGGAGAATGTTGCGGGTGAGTTCCCTGTTGGCACGGTTGTTAAGGGTAAAGTTCGCAATATCGCCGCTTTCGGCGCGTTTGTAGAACTAAAAGAGGGTGTTGACGGTCTTATTCATATTTCGGATATGTCTTGGACAAAGAAGATTAACCACCCCGGCGAGCTTCTCAAAAAGAACGATGTTGTGGAGGTGAAAGTTCTTGACATAGATCAGGAAAAACGCCGCATCTCTC
>WRCH01000027.1 GCA_009784115.1 Chitinispirillia bacterium | reverse complement strand
GTCTCCGGCGCGGTTGATACGAAAACCGCTGGAGAGCTTCTCCATAGACTTTGAGCCTTGGGTTTGGCTGATGCCAAGCTGTCTGTGAGTGTTAATGGCGGGCAGATTGTTGTTAATACGCATACGTCCTCCTTGAGGTGTTGGTTAAACTTTAGCGGCTTCCTTGCCGCCTTTTAGGGGATTTCCGGTTGGTTTAAGCGTTAAAACCGCCCGGTGGCAAGATCCCCTATTAAGTATGTATCGGTAAAAATTTGAAAACTTTAGTGATTTTTTGAAAAATGCGGAAAATTTAAAAGCAAGTCCCCACCAAAAGAATATGGCGCCAAAACAGTTGACCTCAATAATCAACACATATTATTTTATTTTCAAATCATCAAGTTTAAAAAAATGACGAACCGATTGAAAAGTTGTAAAGTTTACAGGGCTTTGCAAAGAAAAAATTGAAAAACTTTAAAAACGGTGTGGAATTTTGGGCGATCGATGGATAATAACTCTCAGCTTAAAACAACAGAAACAGGCCGGATTATTGAGCGGTTTCTCCAATACGCCCGCAAGGAGAAGGGTTACAGCGAGCATACTTTTGAAGCGTATAAAAGCGATCTCGAACAGTTTTTACTGTTTTTGTCTGAGAAAAATATCGCTCTTACCGTCTCTTCCGCGTTATCAAAATCATCTTTGCGCGCCTTTACATATAATCTCAGAGAGGGCGGACTTAAGGCGCGGTCGATCGCGCGCAAAGTCGCCTCTTTAAAATCGCTTTGCCGTTACTGCGTAAAACATAATATACTTTCTGTCAATCCATCCAAAACATTGTCTACACCTAAAATGGATAAGCCCCTGCCGGTATTTCTCACCAATTCGCAGGCAGCCTCTCTTGAAGAGGTCACAACAAACGATGAAAACACGCGCAACCGCGCGATTGTAGAGTTTTTCTACGGAAGCGGGATCCGCCTCTCAGAACTTCACGGATTGAAATTTGGTGATATTGACAAACAGAAAATGACCGTTAAGGTTTTGGGAAAGGGTAAAAAGGAGAGAATTGTTCCGCTTACAGATCAGGCTGTTGACGCGTTAGAGGATTATTTGAAGGTAAGGACCGGTCAAACAGGACTTTCGGAGTTGATTTTTGTAAACAGCAGGGGTGAGCATATTTCAAGACGTCAAATAGAGAGAGTTGTTAGCAAAACACTCTCGCATGTCTGTTTACAAAAGAAAAAAAGTCCGCACGTCTTGCGCCACTCATACGCTACGCACCTGCTTGACGCCGGAGCGGATATCAGGGCTGTCAAGGAGCTTTTAGGACACGCTTCACTTTCTACTACACAGGTATATACTCATATTTCACGCGAGCATCTGCTGAAAGTTTACCGCAAGGCTCATCCGCGGGCGGAGAATGAATCGGTTAAGGAACCTCTTTAGGGGTGAGAGGCTTCAGCCCTGTTTCTGTTTAGCGGCGCCGGCGGCTGTAAGCGTCTTTATATTTTTAACGATCTGCCATATAGTCTCGCCATCCGGTTTTTTATCAAGAAGCACCGGCAATATCCGCTCGTTGCGCTTGCAGTAAAGGGCGCAATACTCTTTGTCTAGTATGGGGATGATTTTGCAGGATGAGATCTGAGCAAGCCCGAGTAACGCCCCGCGGCCTGTGATAACGAGATCGGTATAGGCTATGAGCGCCGCGGTTCTTGTAATAGAGAGCGGAGGCATTACCGCAAATTTTTCATTTGCAAACTCGTGACTCTCACCCTCCAAGCCGCCGAAAACATAAAATTGACCGTTTGCCTGCGCTTTGAGCGCCTCTTTGAGTTCGCCGCACCACTGACTGCCGTAATCGCTTTCAAGACTTGCGACGTCGATACAGATAAGCGCGGGTTCTTTTTTGAGCTTGCGCTCCGAAATAAGAGCCGCTACCTCCTCAGCCGCCGCTTTAGGTACGCCCCAGCGTACTTTTGAATCGGAGTACGCTCCAAGGAGTTTCGATAATTCGGCGTTAATATCCCAAAGATTGCTTTCATGCTTCTGTGACGATCTTATTTTTACATTAAGGAAAGGATAGGAACCGCCGCAGCTCTCCCAGCCTATGCGCATGTGGGCGCGGCTTAAACCTATAAAGTAAAGCAGTGCGATATTGTATTGTTTTTCAAGATTAACGCAGATGTCAAAAGCCTGATTTGAAAGCTCCTTTACTACATCATAGAACTGGGCGTTAAAGATAGAGAGTTCCAATGGTTCATATTTTACGACGGTTGCGGTTTTAAGTCCTATAACAAAGGAGGCGTTAGCCGTCGGGCACAGGAAAGTAATTTTCGAGTCTCTGTATCTGCCGAGTATGGAGAAGAGGTTCTCTAACTGAAAAATCATCTCTGTTCTGTCCTGAGGCAGTATGATAAAAAAGCTCGAGGAGCGGTTTGTATCCGACGGCAAGGCGACAGGAGTTTTATCTAATCTCTTGCGAAGACGCCAGGAAAGAACCATTTTTGATAGAGAGGGTCCCAGCGCTTTGAGACCTATTCTTTTAAATCGACCGATTTTTTTTGCTTTTTCGTTCATTGTATTATATAATTGAAATAGTGAGAGTTTATTTAAAAATAGCACAGTACACGCGATTAAGCAAAACTGTACTGTTAAAAATTAAAGAGAGCTGAATAATGATCACGGATGTTTTACGTTTTTTGTTGATTTTCGGGATTGTAATTGCCGGAGCGTTTGGTGTTGTTACCGGTATAGGCGAGAGCATTTTTCCGCAGCTTGGCGCGCTGGCGTTTGTACCGCAGACAGTTATACTGGCGCTTCTATTATGGTTTATCCTGTGGCGTATCTCAAAGCACAGTGACGCGTCGCGTGAAAAAGAGTATCATTCAAAACTTGAAGGCATACGCAATCAAATTCTTTCAGAAGCGATGGCCAAGGCGCGCGCCTCCGCCGAAGCCGATAAAAAGCAGCCTGATCTTCCTACAAGCACCGGCGCCTATAGAATTGAAAATACCTCCGACGGTACTGTTACCATTTTTAATAAAGAGTCGGTAAATGAGGTAAACGAGCAGCTCAGCAATATGCTTTACTTTATGAGCTATAACTTTAAAGCGTATACCGTGGCCGCGTTTATTTATGATCCGCACCGCCGTATGCTTGTGCTTAACTGCTATCACTCAAAAAGCGTTCACATCATAGAAAAAGCGCAGATCCCGTTCGGCTCCGGTTTTGTGGGTCAGGTGGCAAGCGAGAACAGGCTCTTTATGAGCGGCGATATCTCGTTTTACAAATCAGACTCTGCCGGCGGCCACGCGTATTATACTAATCAGGAGAGTGTGAGCTCTGTTCTTGCTGTGCCGCTCACGGTTGGGAGCAATGAACTTATCGGCGTTCTGTTAATTGACAGTAAAGACAAAAATGTTTTCAAAGAGCAAGATAAGGAGCTTATGAAGCGCTTCTCCACTATCGCGGCGGCTCTTATCGTAAATATCCGCATGAGCGCTAATCTTGAGCAGGCGGCGAAAACATTTCGGCTATTTTACGAAGCGAGCCACAATTTCTCTGTCGCGCTTAAGACAGACGATATTTTTAACGCGCTTTTTGCGGTTGTGCCCCGTATTACACCGTCATGCGTGAGGCTTGTTCTTACCGCTTTTGACGCTTCGAGAAGCTGTTTTGTAATACAGCGTGTTACCGGACAGAAGTTCGAACTTAATGAGGGGATGGAACTGCCGCTTGCCGCGGGGCTCTACTCATTTGCGTTTAACAAAAGCAAAGTGGTTAATATCCCCGATCTTGCGGTGCAGGGTAACAAGCATTACCGTTTTGCTCCCAATGAGCCCGCAAATCCGGCGATAAGGTCTTTTATAGTATTTCCGATTCTTGGCGGAGACGGAAAATGTATAGGTCTGTTCTCTATAGAGAGCGGCGACCCCGGACTTTTTAACGGGCAGGTTGAGCAGATACTTACAACGGTTGTAGAAAATGCCGCCGTTGCTATCAACAGATCGCTTCTCTACCGTAAAATGGAGAAACTTGCTACAACAGACGGCCTTACAGGACTTAATAATCACCGTACATTTCAGGAATTTATGGATAATGAGTTTGAGCGCGCGCGCCGCTACAGCCGTCCGCTGTCGCTTCTTCTTACAGATATCGACCACTTCAAATCATTTAACGATACCTACGGCCACCCGGTGGGAGATATGGTTCTGCGCGAAGTCGCGCAGTGCATCCGCAACGCCGTGCGCACAAACGATATCCCCGCGCGCTACGGCGGTGAGGAGTTCGCGGTTATTGTCCCCGAAAGCGACGAGAACGGCGCGGCTATCATAGCCGAAAGAATCCGAAGCAGTGTTGAGAGCCGTGTAATTATGAACGACGGCAATGAGCTTCGGGTAACTATAAGTATAGGCTGTTCCTCTTTCCCGCCGCACGGCAACACCAAGCAGGATCTGATTGACAGCGCAGACAAAGCTCTTTACGCGGCAAAACGCAGCGGGCGTAACCGAGTTTGTATTTTTAGTCCGGAAATGACGATGTCTTAATAAGATTGACGTTGTCTTTGCTGGTTTTTCAAGCGTAATATATTTGTTTGCAGTGCTGTATAAATTGCGATTAAGCGGTTAGGCATGTAAGACCGGCGGTTACAATCAAGGCGTTTTGAAACTATGATCAGATGCACTGAATACAAAATTGAAATTGGTCCGAAAGCATCTAAAGCGCTTGAAAAATTACCGGAAGATATTAGTCTGCTTTCGATTTTAACATCTCTATTCGCTTTTTCAGCGAAAAAAGCAAGGTTCTCTGCCGCTCTTCGTCAATATACTCGCTTATTTTGTAAATATCTAAAACCTCATCATCAATATTTTCCAATGCCGCGAAGTTAATCCAATCGAAATTACTAACTAATTTTATCTGCTCAGAATGGTTACTTTTGAAGGGTTTCGATTGTATCTTGAAATATGGGTCTATTTTGTTCGTAAGTTTGTTGTGCCACATCGAAGTCCCGCAATCAAAAATCGGCGCTGCGCCAATCCATTCAAGCGTATCTGCATTACGGACGGCTCCAAAATTATTGAAATGCCTGTCTGTGTTACCAATCAAAAAATCCACAACCAACATTCTATCAATCATTTCTCTCATATTACGAATACCGAGCGCTTCACAGCAATTCAAAAAATGCTGACAAAGAGAAATACTATTCGGTTTGGCAGGATTTGTTAGAAGAATATTCCATGCACTTATAAGTTCCGTTTCTGTCGTAACAAAATCCTCGCACATGCTCATCGGCAAACCATTTATTCCCATTACAGTGTATTCAACATGAGGAATGTCTAACCGCCTCATTATTGCACTTGCTAAAACCTCATTGAGCGGTTCTTGATTTACGGGGTCACTTCCACCTTTTAATAATACCCTTTTGCCATCAACAATTATCCAGCGCTTTTTAAGCCACCCATCTGACGTATTATCAGGGGAACATAAATCAATCGCCTTTTCAGGTATTTTACCGAACAATATGTTTCCGACATCTTCTGAAAATGGATTATCAAAAAAGTTGATTTTGTCCCATTCAAGTGATTTTCGCGGATCGTTTATCCAGTATTGATCTGAAAGCCCAAGGCCGAAACATTTTTCAAGCAAAATGCTTGTGGAATACATATCCAATACCTGTAACGCTTCTCTTATTCCGCTTCTGCTCGCGGGGATAGAACGACCAACCCACCACTTATTTAAGTCTCTTAGATCGGGCTGCCCTTTTTTAACCGCAATGCCAATGGGAATATGTTCAACATTGTGAACATCATTAATATTTACAATCATTCCAAGATCTGTATTAATTTCGATATCAACAACAGGAACTCTTTTGTGCATTAGCGTATATATCATTTGTAATACCTTAGCTCGTTTGTGGATTCTTATCCATAGTAAATAATATACGTAATTCTCGCATCAGCAGTGCGAGTTTTGTTTAGTTCAGTTTATGACAAATTATAATATACAAAAATAGTAACATATTAAACGAAAATATCTGTAAATTATCTCAAAAGACTTGTTTCAACCTATTTAAAATAATATTTTTCTATTTTCGATCTTTTTTCATATATAAACATTTCAAAACAGAGGGGGTTGTATGCAGTGCAAGGTACGTGTGCGTTTTTTCCACTAACTCACCAAAGTCCCTAACGCAAAAAACGCAACTCCGCTCCCCCGAAATGATATTCTCAATCGTACCATTACTCGAATATGAAGATAAAAGGAAGAAATGGATTACACAACTTACATAAAACCGGAGCTGCCGGCTCTTGTACCGGTTCTGTATTTTTTCGCGGAAGTGACGAAGTTTTGTTAATAATTGGAAACTTAAATAATTGAATGACCGAAAGGACAATAAATAAAAATGGAAAACAACGCAGGAACAACAGCCCGTGATTTCTTCCCCAAGAAGCTGGCTAAGTTAGAAAAAAAACGGGCGGAAGCTCTCGAAAATCCGCTTGCAAGCGAACAGATCGCTTCGCTTATTTCAATGAAGTTTAACCGTGAGCCGCTCTATAAATCAATAGAAGATTTTTACACCGAAGAGTACCGCGGCGCTCTTAAATCAGGTACAGCGCCAGCCGAGCTTGAAAAAATCGCGCGTTACCGCAGTCCAACGCCAAAAGAGGTTAATCTATTGTATAATGATATCCACGCGCAGGAGCAGCAGGTTATTGAGGCGAGTAATAGCGGTGATTAGCGCTGCGGCATCATAAAAAGGGCCGATCCTGTCAGCCCTTATATCTTTCATATTGACATACGCTCATTTATACTCAAACCGGCCGGAAACTTCCGCAAGTGCAGACCCCGCCGGCCGCATTCTCTCGTTGAGCGCTTCGTCTTTTACTGTGACCCAAAAGGTGAATTTTGTGATTCGCTTGTCTTTTGGCGGCCTCAGCGACCACTGTGCGCCCATTATCGCGCCGAAATCCGGATAGTCGGTGTGATGTACGTTTCTTGCTTCTGCGGGGTCTAACTGAAACTGCCAGTAAGCGCGGTGCTTCTCTTCTATGCGGCCGCCGTCCATAGTTGTTGTCCAGTCTTTGTTGTTTGTAGACGCCTCAATAAAATAGCTGTACCCATCTCTAACTTCGATTACCGGATCGCTTATGTCAAGCCTGAATGTTTTTTCAACCAATTTTTCATCGAACGTCATCAGCTCTTTTCCTCTAAGTACAGAAACTGCAATACTGTCAATCACAGGATTTTGGTTTATTGGTACATCCCAGTTACCCTTTGAATGAAAACGGCGGTTATAGCGTATGGAGTGACTGCTGTTTATAGTGTGAGGGAGTTTGCCGAGTTCGTGTTTTACGGTTATACGGAGAGGCACTGTAAAAAACTGGAGCAAAAACGGCAGATATGGATTATCCGCAAAGGCTTGCGGTGCGGAATACAGTATGTCGGCAATCTCATTTTTTGTCATTGACGCGAACTGAGCCGGTATTGTGTTTTGCAAATTGGGCGGAAGCATATTCGTCCAAATTTCGGGTATGGACGCGCTGGTTTTCACTATGTCTTCAGGTATCTTGAATTTAAACGCGATAGCTTGCGTATTGGGTGAGAAGCTGACAATAGAAACATCGTGCGCCGCCCTTGTAAGCGGCATGGAATCAACAACTGTTTGACCGCCGAACATATCGGTTATTACGTTGAACGATATCCACCACTCAAGGTCAGACTCAAGATCAGCCGTTTTTCCCGCAAATACAGCCGTTAGCGTAACGGTATCACCCGGCGACGCGTCGGCGGGTTCGTACATGAAATTAAGAAGACGCAGCGAGCTCTCCTCAATGCGCTGATAAGAGGCAGGGAACTGCTCGCATCCGATGAAGATGATACTCGCTATTACTGTTATCGCTGCTATCAATAGATTTTTTTTCATATATTTTTAGAACTCCGCCCTGATTCCGGTTGATATCATCGGTATCATCGCTATTTTTTGATTTTGTGTATAGTTATAGTTCCAGTAAACAAATTCAGGACTCTTATAAATCGGCCACAGTATGTTTTGCAGGTCTACGTAGTATGTAAGTATCCACTTGTTATAGATTTTCTTTTTGTCAAATCTTATATCCTGCTGAAAAAACGGATCCATGCGCGTTGAGTTCATCTCTCCGTATATTGGGGCGATATATTTGTGGTTCTCACTCTCCATTGTCCCGATTATCGGCGATGTGGGTTTGCCGCTTACGTAGCGTGTTCTTGTGCCCACCTCCCAGTTGTTTTTCAGATGCCAACTGGCTAGGAGCTGCAGGTGATGAGGCTCGTCGCGTCTTGACAAAATGAATTTTTCGTCAAGTTTGCTCCACGTTTCGCTTCTTGACAGTGTGTAAGAAACCCAGCCGAAGAATTTTTCTGAGCGCGAGTGGCGCAGCATAAGCTCTACGCCGTAAGTTCTCTCTTTTCCATCGTCAAGAAACCGTCTCTGCATCTCACGTGACGGGTCGTAGTCTGTTCTCTCATCGTAGGAACGTGTGACGTTCCACATATTGTTGTAATAGGCCTGAACGTCTAAATTCAGAAGATCGGTTATCTGCCACTCGTGGCCGGCTACGTAGTGAGCAGCCTTTGCGGCGGCGAGATCGGTGTTGCCCCACGTTTCGTGTATCGCCACTCCAAACGGTTCCGGGGGCTGACTGTAATTACCCGCCGCCCCTTTTACGGTATGCGCGTCTGTCAGCTCATAGCGGCTGCTTATGCGGAAAGACGGCTCACCGGAAGCGCCCCGGCGGTTGTTCATTATTCCGTAATTCCAGTACGCGGGCACAAGCGATCCTTTATAGTCAAGTTCGGGATAGTAATCGTATCGTATGCCGGGGACTAACAATAGTTTATCGATTGGTTTCCATTCAACGGTCGTGTATCCGCCTATCATACCGTAAAGGTCGCCCTTTATTGTATCTCTCATAATCATGTTTTGGCCGGAGATAATTGTCAGCTCCAGAGTTGGACTGGCGATCTCAATATCGGCGCCTGCGTTGATTGTCAAATTGTCACTCGCCTTATAGCTTACCTGGTCTCGCAGATGCGTAAAATAGGAGACCTCGTTGACTTTAGCCATTCCAAATATCGACATGGCGCTGCTCGCGTAACCCGCGGAGAACCGCAGGGAGTTTGTCCATCTGTCACTCAAGCGGCTGTCGATGCCTGTCATTAAAGTGTGAAACAGGATTTTCATGTTGAGCTGATCAAGCTCGCCTTCAACCTCATCAGTGCCGCTGTCCATTCCCGGAATAAATACCCCTACGCTGTCGCGGCTGCCCATGAGTTTTACAAACATGGAGTGATTTTTGTCGATGACGATATCTGTTCGCAGCAAGTAATCCCAATAGAACGGCGCCATCGTTATGGACATATTCTCAGGCGCTGCGTGTTTGAAGTAGAGGTTCAAAAGGTCGCCGGCAAAGCCTCTGCGTCCAGACGCCATAAATGAGACTTTTTCATTGACCGGGCCTTCAACAAATACCGCTCCGTCAAGCATACTGAGGTCAACGTATCCCTGCACCCTGTCGGTCTTCGATTTACGGCTTGTCATCTCTATAATTCCGCCCACCGCTCCGCCGTAGCGCGTTGAGAATCCGCCCGGATAAAAATCTACGGTGCTTACAGCCTCAGACGGGTAGCTTGAGGTTGTTCCGCCGATGTGGTAAAGCAGCGGAACAGACATGCCGTCAATATAATAGCGCGAAGCCCAGCTTGGCAGACCGCGCACGATCACCTGATTCCCGCCAAACGACGGACGTCCAACTCCCGGCATCGCCTGAACCACGCGAACCGCCTCACCGCCAAGTCCGGGGATTCTTTTAACCTCCGCAATTGTAAGCTGCCGGCGGCTTACCTCTTTCTCTTCCACTTTGCCGTAAACGACAAGCTCGTAATCGCTGTAATCTGTACGCTGGACATAGTAGGTTACTCTTACCTCTTCGAGTCTGCCGATCTGCTCTTCTGTTGTGTAAGGTTCGTAATCCGGCAGAACAAGAGTTGCCTGTACTTTACAAGCAGGAAGCGATTGAAATTGAAAGCGGCCGTTTGCGTCTGTTTCTGTGACAATAAGTCCGTCTTCCCAACTCTGCCCGTCAAGTTTACCGATCTGTTCCATATAAAGAGGGAACGGCATCGGAAGATCATCACCGCAATTTTCATCCATAAACCGCACGGCGATAAGAGCCTCGCCAACCGGCCTGCGCGTACCGCGCTCTAAAACTCGTCCGCTGAAATTAACATAACTGTCAGGAACAGTTATCACCTCTCTCACAGAGAATCGATATTCATATTGAAGCATAACCGCCACTTTTTCACCGCCTGTCAATTGAGCGGGAGAAAACTTAAACTGTCTGACTGCGTTGATTGCGCTGCTGTCAAGGGATGGGTGAAGACCGCGCACAACGCTAACGCTGTCTACGCCGCCTGTCTCGCTGACAATAAGTTCAAGTAAAACAGTTCCTTCAATCCCGTCCTTAATGAGTTCTTCGGGATAATCAGCTTCAACAAATTCGATGATCACAGGCATCTTTTCAAGCTCATCGTCTCCGTCGATAAATTCTATCTCATCGGCAAGCTCGATTACTTCTTCATCATCTAAATCAATTACCTCTTCCCCGATTAGCTCGATAACCTCTTCATCCAACTCAATTACCTCTTCAGACAGGAGAGGTTGAGCGCTTAACAGGAAGACAAACAAAAAAGACGGGCTGATTGCCTGTCTGATCATTTTAACAATATTATCCATAATTATTACAATGTCCCCAAGTTTGATATCATTTTAGTTCAACAGTATAAATATACAAAAATTTCACATCAATACTGATGAAATTCGCAATTTCACGTCACTATTATGTATATTATATACTTAGCTTTAAATATGAGCTGGATCTTTTGTAAAACTTAAATCATATCGGAAAGGGTAGTCTCTATGTTAAACAGTGTAAAGATAAGCGCAAAACTTATCGGCGGATTCATGGCAGTTTGCGCAATTGCCGCGGTTATTGGAATTATGGGTATAACAAGCGCAAGCAAACTTAACGACGCGGCGGACCGGTTGTACAGCTATGGGCTTAAGGGCACAAATTCAGCCGAGTATCTAAAGGAAGACCTTTTGTACATGGAGCGCGCTTACCGTAATATGGCAATATTCAACGACAGAACCTCTTTAGATTCTTACCAAAAGGTACTTGACAAAAATACCGCGGAGATCCCGGCGCTTCTTGATACTCTTGCGGCGCTCGCTACAAAGCCCGAAACGCAGGCTATGATAAGAGAGGCAAGGGAGCACTTCAGGAATTATGTAAACGACGGTACCGCTTTTGCAAAAATCGCTGAAAAGTCAAGTTATAATGTACCGGCAGATCTTATAGCCGCTTTAAGGCAGCTTAGGGTAGCGGGGGATGCTTTTGAAAATACTCTTGATAATATCGCCAGCGCTTTTGAAAGCGCCGCTGCCGCTATAAATGACGATACCGACGTTGCTTACAAAAGTGTCCGCACGACGCTTATTCTTTTCCTGATTATCGGCATTTTGTTTGGCGTTGGTCTTGGATATTACCTCGCTTCAAGCATAAGCAAGCCGCTCAGTAAAGCTGTTGTGATGATGAACGAGATGAGCGGCGGCAGTTTGGGTATGCGTCTTGGCATGAATGACCGTGGTGATGAGATCGGTATTATGGCCAACGCGATGGATAAGTTTGCGAATAACCTTCAGAAAGATGTTATTGGGACGATGTCTGAGATTTCCAAGGGCAACCTTGACTTGAACGTGTCTATTGCCGGTCCTAAGGATGAGGTAGGCCCTGCCCTGAAAAATACTGTTGACGCGCTGCGCGGTCTCATTATAGACGACGGCGGACGGGTACTCTCAGCAGCAGCCAAAAAGGATCTCACTGTACGTTTAGAGAGAGATTACACCGGTGAATTCGCGCGGATGAAACGCAACATCGACGCCTTGGTGCAGAACCTTGACGATGCGATGAGTCAGGTTGCTGAAGCCGCTTCGCAGGTCTCAAGCGCAAGCGGTGAGATTTCACAGGGCGCGCAGTCTCTTGCGGAAGGTTCAAACGAACAGGCAAGCTCACTTGAAGAGGTAGGCGCAAGTCTTGAAGAGACCTCGTCAATGACAAAGCAGAACGCCGACAACGCCAATCAGGCAAAGCTCCTGTCAACAGAAGCGCGTCAGGCCGCAAATGAGGGCGAGTCTTCAATGAAGCGCATGGCCGAAGCTATTACTCAGATTAAAACATCATCCGACAATACTGCGAAAATCGTTAAGACAATTGACGAAATAGCGTTTCAGACAAACCTTCTCGCTCTTAACGCCGCGGTTGAAGCGGCGCGCGCCGGTGAAGCCGGTAAGGGTTTTGCGGTTGTGGCAGAAGAGGTCCGCAACCTCGCGATGCGCAGCGCCGAAGCGGCTAAGAACACTACGACCATGATTGAAGAGTCTGTTAAAAACGCGGACAGCGGCGTGAAAATCACAGAAGAAGTTGCGAAAGCGCTCAATCAGATTGTTGACCGCGTAGGCAAAATGGGCGCTCTCATCGGTGAGATCGCCGCCGCTTCAAATGAGCAGTCTCAGGGTGTGGAGCAGATAAATACCGCTGTGTCTCAGATGAATCAGGTAACTCAGCAAAACGCGGCAAACTCAGAGGAGTCCGCAAGCGCAGCCGAAGAGTTGAGCAGTCAGGCGGCGGAACTTCAGAACATGGTTGCGGCTTTCACGCTTAGCTCAGGCGGTTCAGTTTCAAGAGGCGGATACTCTAATAACCGCAGGGGGGTGGCAGCGCCTCAAAGGAAACAGGCGGCGCTTCCCGCTCCAAAAGCGGCGGTAAAATCCGCAAAAGCGATGAAGTCCGATCAGCTTATTCCGCTTGATGATGACGATTTTGGGGATTTTTAAGAGTATCTAAAGATGTAAGGGCGCTGCGCCCTTACAAATATACTGGTACATGGCATAAATCTACACTGTGCCGCTAAGCAACCTCACGGCCCTACGTGCAGTTGTGTGCGGTGCAGTGCAGATTTATGCCGTAATGCAGTATATCTCCGCAAATACTCCTTAACAACAGGAATATCCGCAGGCGCCCATTCAAGTTTCAAAGCATCACGCGGATCAATCCACATAATCTCAGAATGCTCTTTCGGTACAGGTTCAGGTTCTCCTGAGATTATATATGATATAAATGGAATCAATTCTATAGTAATAGTTGGATAGTTATAGATGACAGGCGTGAGGGGAGTTTTGGGGATGATTTCAATCTCCAACTCCTCTTTAAGCTCACGGACAAGAGAGTGCTCCGCGGTTTCATCTTTGTTAAGTTTACCGCCGGGAAACTCCCACAATCCGGCTTGACTTTGCGCAGCTCCTCTGCGTGCCGCGAGTATCAACTCACCGCGTTCGATAATAGCGCAGGATACCTTTACTGGCTCCACGAGGCCGCCGTACATCTCGGCCACTCCGCCCTGTTTATCGTATATATGTCACCGCGGGCGGGGTAGTGTACATTTGAGAACCCTTTGCTGCGCAGCGCGTCTTTAAAAGACGCCGCCTGATCCTCTTCGCCGTGTATCAAAAAGATATGTTTGAGCCGATCGGGAGAGTTCAGATCAACATAATCCAAAAGCTCGCGCCTGTCGGCATGCGCGCTGAGCGCGTCGATCCGTTTTACCTTGCAGCGGATTTGATGCTCTTCTCCAAAAATCCTTACAACCTTTTCGCCGTCCATAATTTTACGCGCGAGAGTATCTTTTGCCGCGTACCCGACAAACAGCACTAATGTTTTGGGGTTATGGACATTATTGCGCAGATGGTGCAGAATGCGCCCCCCTTCCGCCATGCCTGAACCTGATATTATGACATGGGGGAATGTCTGTCCGTTAAGCCGCTTTGAACCGTCAACATCCTGAATATATGTGAGCCGCGAGAACCCAAACGGATCCTCTTTATCGGTCATGAATACGCGTTTTGTAGTCCGGTCAAGATAGTTAAGATGCGATCTGAAAACATCAGTCGCATTGACGGCGAGCGGACTGTCAACATATATCGGCATGTCGGGGAGCCGGTTGTGGTTAAAAAGTTTATGAAGTATATAGACTAACTGCTGAGTGCGTCCGACGGCGAAACAGGGAATAATCACTTTACCGCCCGCGGCCGCGGTTTCGCATATCGCGGCGGCAAGTTCATCTTCAACCTGATCAAAAACGCCGTGATGGCGGTTGCCGTAGGTACACTCCATAATAAGCATATCAAGATCGCGCAGTACGTTGGGGTCGTTGTTAAGCGGCAGATTCGGCCGGCCTACATCGCCTGTAAACCCCAAACGAAGCGGCGGGCCTGATGTACCGTTTTCCTGTATTTCAAGGTGCATCCCGGCGGAGCCGAGTATGTGCCCGGCGTCTCTGAACATCACGTCTACCCCTGGGGCAATGGTAAAGGTGCGGTCGAAGTCTACCGCTACAAATTGATCCATCGCCCGTTCTACATCTCCCATTGTATAGAGCGGCGGCATTTCGGGAAGTTTTTGGCGGCGCCTTATTACGTTTACCCACTCGAGGTCTTTTATCTGAAGAAAGGCGCTGTCACGCAGCATGAACTTACACAGGTCAACCGTTGGAGGAGTTGCGTAAATAGAGCCTGTGAACCCCTGCTTAACAAGGTTTGGGATGTTGCCGCTGTGGTCGATGTGGGCGTGACTTAAAATGAGCGCGTCAACCTCAGACGGTTTGAACATGAAATTGTGATTTCGCTCGTAGGTCTCCTGACGGCGGCCCTGATAGAGCCCGCACTCTAATAAAATCTTTTTACCGTTAATGGTAATAAGCGTCTGCGAACCGGTAACTGTTTGAGCGGCGCCGCAAAATTGGATCTGCATAAGTGACCACCTTCCGTGAAAACTACCGTAATCGTGCTGCCAAAGAGAGGTGCCGGAGCGCCTCTGCTTTAATTATACCGATCATGGCGCGGAAAAAGCAACTTGTTTATTAAAACAGGAATTTTTTCGGTGCGAACATATACAACTTTACGGCATAAATCTACACTGTGCCGCTAAGCAACCTCACGGCCCTACGTGCAGTTGCGTGCGGCGCAGTGTAAATTTATGCCGTGGTTCAGTATAGCATGAATAAATGTATTCTCTTCTTTGAACGGGCTGACTTTTGTTGATAGTTATTCCAGCTTAATTTAATTTTGCAATAATTTCATCGGCTTGCGCGAGGAACGAATCATCATCGTTGACAAAAAAATCCAAATCATCAGAGTATCTGTGATTATAATACGCTCTACTTAACGCTGTTTGTCTTTTGTTTTCACAGCGCCCATCTATCATACCATTGATACGATATTTGTAAAAAATAGTGCGGTGAGCTTGTCGCAAATGGTATAATTATATATAATATGTGGACGAGTCTAAATAAATTTCTATCATACAAGCTCAAAGAGATTGAGTTTCGCCTCCATACGTGGAAGCGCTCGCGTGAAATCTCACAGGCTTACGGCAGCCGCAGCGATAAAAAAACAGGCCGTCCGGTTGGCCTTTCACTTATAAAAGGGGCTAAGTTCGGCGCCGCTGTTGTATTTGCGCTCATTATAGCAACGGGAGTCACTTGGGGAACAATAAAAGCAATTCCTTGGTTCTCTGAATTAAGCGCAAGCGCCAAATCAACAACCGATACAACCGCCGCGGAGCAGTACGCAAATCAAATCGAAGCCATTGACGCGCCCGACATCGGAGAACTTGAAGCGGTTGTTCCGCCCGAGGGCTATCTCGCGCAGCAATCAGGCTCAAGCGGTGAACCGCAGACTGAGGTAAACGAAGCCGCGCCTTTGCCGCCTCCCGCAAACCAAACTCCGCTTGTAGATATCTTTAAAGCCGGCGCTCCGCATGGTATCGCAAACAGATTTCTTTTAGCTGACAAGGCGGCAAAAGTGCTCTACGTTTTTAAAAGCGCTCAGGGCAGAGGCTGGGAAGTGGAGCGGGCGTTCCCTATGGCAACCGGCGAGAGGCATGGGCCAAAGCGTGTGGAGGGTGATAAGAAAACGCCTGAGGGCACTTATTTTATTATCGGACGTAAAGGCAGAACCGAACTTTCCGTATCGCCGCTTTACGGACCTGTAGCGTTTGTGCTTAACTATCCAAACGAAGAGGACAGAAGAGAGAGAAGAACGGGACACGGTATTTGGATACACGGCTCAGAGAGAGGCAATCTGCCGCCTATGCACACCGCCGGCTGTTTAGCGCTCTCAAATCCCGACATACTCGAGCTTGCCGGGATACTTGGCTCAGGCGTGGCGACACCCGTTATAATTGTGAGCGGAACAGAGGGAAGAGCGCATCTTACAGATGTAAATTTCGCGAATCTCAGAAGTGAGAGAGAGAGTATTGAAAAGACCTTCAGCAATGGCCAGGCGCTCTTTGAAACTATTGTTACAAACTGGAAAAACGCTTGGTCGTCTAAAGACATCAGCGCTTACTCGCAGTTCTACTCTGTCAATACATTCAGAAGCGGCGCTCAGAGATGGGACGCTTTCAGAGATCACAAACAGCGCACCTTTGAGATGTACTCCACAATTAATGTTGACGTCAATAATATCGTTCTTGCCGAACTTACTGAAAATAGTGCTACGGTTAAATTTATGCAGACATACAGTACAAATCTCAACCGGCTTGAAAACGCGAAGCGGCTGTTTTTTACAAAAGTGCAGGGAGAGTGGAAGATAACCCGGGAGAGTACTTTTCCCAAAGAGGAGCTTTTTCTATGAAGTTAAATGACGGACTAAGTGAGCTTAACACAGGCGGCAGCGGACATAAAGATGGAGAAGTTTCCGCTCCTGACGCACAGGCGCGCATGGATAAGTTTCTTGCCTCTGCCGATGAGCTTGAAGAGAGGCAAAGAAAAGCCTTTGAAAAGTTAAGCCGGTTTGAAGAGCAGTTAAACTCATGGGACGAGCACTTTAAGACCGCGGAAACAAGATGGAGCGAATCTGAGGCGGGCGCGAATGCCGTCCGCGCCAAAGTAGCGGACATGGAGCAGGAGGTGTCCGGCTTTCGCGTTATGCGTGAGAAACTTGAAAGTTTAAACAGTTTGTCTGAGTATGTAAAATCGAAAATCACATCGCTTGAAAAGCAGCGCCTTGTTGTTGATAAGGCTAACGAAGAGTCGCTTCTGCTCAATAAAATGATTTGGCGCATTGATATTGACATTAAGCAGCTTCAAACGAAACTCTCGTCTCTAGAAAAAACAGAAAAAAATATCAATCATATAGACGACATGCTCGAACGCTCGCAGGAGTCAATTAATGAGATCCGCGGTTTTAGAGAGCTTATGAAAGAGATGTCTCAGAAAGTTGAAGAGACAAAAAGTTTAAACACGCACTTTGAAAGCAGGCTCGCGGAAGTTCTGCGCCACAGCAAAGACCTGAGCACCATAAGCGAGCGTGTCCGCGAAGTGCACACCGCGGCCAAAAATACCGAGTCTATCTTCAACACTCTTAACAAGCACACCTCTATCGCCGAGTCAAGCCGCGTGCAGGTGATGGAGTATGAAAAGTCACTTGACAAGGTTAAGATGAAAATAGAAGAGGTAAGCAAGGAGTGGACTGCTATAGACGCCATAACCCTGCGCGTCTCCTCTATTGAGTCTCAGGTTAATGAGGTTGACACGAGAATAGATACGCTGATAAAACAGGAAAAAGAGCTCGCGAATGTAGAGTCGCGGCTTAAGGATATCAGCACTCTTGTGCAGGATATAAGCTCTAAAGAGGAGATACTTCAAAATAACCGCCTTGATATTGATGACACGAATCAAAAGATAACTGAGTTCTTCAGCAATCTTGAACTGCTTGAGAAGAAAATACACGGGTTCAAAAAGCATGAAGAGCAGATAAGCGACGTTCAGCATAAAATTGAGAGCCTCAAATCAATTTCTGGCAAAGTTGACGAACAGATAAAAGTAACTGAGGAACGGGCGAAACTTATAGATGAGGTGCAGAAGAAGATCGGCAGTCTTGGAAGCATGGTAACAGAGATTGACGAACGGATAAATACGCAGCTGCAGCGTAAAATTATGGTTGAGAAGACGGAAAAGCGTCTTGACCAGCTTAACTATCTGCTTGGCGATATAAACATGAAGATCCAAAATCTTACAAAGGATCAGGGGCAGGTAGACGAGGTGATGGCGCAGCTCTCCGCTATCTCTGTACAGTCGCTTGAAGCTAAAAATATGATGGTGCGTTTGAGTGAAGAGAAACAGGCGCTGCTTCAGGAGGAGAACCGCATCCGCGAGATTCGTCTCAAACTGCAGAGCCTCGCAAGCGAAGCGGAAGACGGGGTGGAGAAATTCCAGTCGTATATTACAGATATTAAAGGCAAAATCGAACACGACCGCAATGAGTTCAACAAGATTGCGGAGCGCAGCGGCGAACAGATCGACGAGATAAAACAGCATCAGGTCTCCATAAACTCCGCGGGCAGGGAGCTTACCCGTGTTGAGAAGCTGCTTGAAAATCTCAAAAACGAGATGGAACAGATAAGCCGCCGTACAAGTAAGATCGAGGCGATTGACACGCGTATCGCGAATGTTGACACGATGGTTTCAGATATGGAGATCCGCATTGAGTCTATTGACAAGAGCCGCGATCTTGTTAACTCTACACAGCAAAAGATCAACAGTCTCAACGAGCTTATCACCGGCGCCTCTTCACAGATAGAGAATATTAACGACAAGTCAAAAGAGATAGAGAGCGTAGGCCGGCAGGTAGAGGGCTTGACAAATATGATGAACTCCGTAGAGAAGCGCATGAGAGAGCTCGCGGCGGAAAAGCAGCTCATAAAAGAGGCGGAACACCGCATCACAAGTCTCAGCATGCTTGTAGAGGATGTAAAGGCGTCGATATCAAATCTCGCGGGAGAAAAACAGCTTGTTCAAAACGCTGTCGAAAAAACATCGGAGCTGCGTTTCTTGCTTGGAGAGGTGGAGTTTAAGCTGAATTTATTTAAACAGCAGAAAGAACAGATCTCTTAGCTATTTATGGACGAAATTTTAAAAAAGCTGCCGACCGTTTCCTCAGATGATGCTGTTAAGATGTTTATTGACAGAATCGCCGAGGTTAATCCGCGGGTGCAGACGGGCCTTATAAGAGCGGCGTTTCTCTTTGCGTGGGACGCGCATAAAGATCAGTTCCGCAAATCGGGCGAGCCGTTTTTGGCGCACCCTATCGCCACCGCTTTTATTTTGGCCGAGCAGAGACTTGACGCAATCACAATAGCCGCTGGGCTTTTACATGATGTAATTGAAGACACCGAGACAACAAAAGAGGAGATCGAATCGCTATTTGGCGAAGAGGTCGCCCTGCTTGTAGACGGCGTTACAAAAATACGCACTTTTCAAATGAAAAACCGACGCGAACGTCAAGCGGAAACTTACCGCAAGATGCTTCTCTCCATGGCAAAGGATCTGCGTGTCATAATCATTAAATTCGCCGACCGTATCCACAATCTGCGTACATTAAGTTTCTTGCAGCCTAAAAGAATACAGGCCATCGCCGAGGAGACTCTTGATATCTACGCCCCTCTTGCGCACAGGCTTGGGATGGAAAAAATTAAGCTCGATCTTGAAGACCTTGCATTTAAACACCTCCATCCCCAAGAGTATCAAAGTATAGAGGAGAGAGTGGCTAAGAGCCATTTCGGCCGGGAAACCAAGATAGAAAAATTCGCTAAGCCGCTTTTACAAAAACTTGTGGAAGACAAGATTCCAGCCGTTATTGCGGGACGGCCCAAGCACTTCTACAGTATTCACCGCAAAATGATTCAGCGCAGCAAATCTTTTGAGGAGATCTATGATCTTCTCGCCATAAGAATAATTGTAGACTCAGTTAGAGACTGCTATCAGGTGCTTGGGCTCATTCACTCAATGTGGACTCCTCTGCAAGACCGGTTTAAGGATTACATAAGCACCCCAAAATCTAACGGATATCAGTCGCTGCATACAACCGTTTTCGGAGAAGACGGCGCCGTTATGGAGATGCAGATACGAACATGGAAAATGAACGAAGTCGCAGAAGACGGCGTAGCCGCGCACTGGCTCCATAAGAGCAGCGAAGAGGTAAGAAATTTCAGTAAGGATGATAAGACGCTTGCGTGGCTTAGAAACTTGATCGAGTGGCAGAAAGACTTGACAGATTCCACGGAGTTCTACGAGTTTTTCAAGATTGATCTTTTCCATGCTGAGATTTTTGTCTTTACCCCTAAAGGCGATCTCATCCCTCTGCCTAACGGCGCGACGGTGCTTGACTTTGCGTTTACAGTCCACACTCAGCTTGGCCTCCACTGCACCGGGGCAAAAATTGACGGTAAGATAGAGCCGATAAACGCGAGTTTGAAAAATGGCCAGACAGTTGAAGTTCTGCACTCAAGCACAAAAAATCCATCAATAGAGTGGCTTAAATACGCGAAAACTCCCAAAGTACGCGGTGCGATACGGCGCTGGTTAAAAACAGCTGAGAAGCAGGAGAGCACTGCTTTGGGCCGTAAAATCGTCGACACATCATACAAAAAACTTCATGCCGACGCCTCTTTTAACGAGCACGCGCCGGAGCTTCTTAAATTTTTGGGACTAAGCAATGTAGAACGGCTCTATGAGCTTGTGGGCAGCGGTGAACTTCCGGTAACCCGCGTAATGCAGTATTTTCATGTACGTAAAATTAAAACTAACGTCTCTGAAAATTTTGTATCAAAGATCGTTGATACTATTACTGGCCGCTCTCACGGTATACTTGTGGGCGGAGACAGCGACAATCTTATGGTACGCTTTGCCTCCTGCTGCAACCCGCTGCCGGGAGATGAGATCATCGGTTTCGTTACAAAGGGGCGGGGGATATCAGTACACCGTACAAACTGTCCGACAGTGGAAAGTTTCAGCGAAGACGCCGACCGTACAATTGAGGTTTGCTGGGATGAGGGGGAGGAGAAAAAATATACCGTCTCTCTCGAAATCACCTGTACAGACCGTCCAGGGCTTCTTATGAAGATAAGCGAAGTGTTCACGGACTGTGATGCAAATATCATAGACGCGTCAATAAAAGTCCTTAATCAGAAGGCGAAAAGCAGCTTTCAGATCGAGATCAAAGATCAGAACCAGTTAAAGCAAATTTTAAGAAGAATACAAAAAATTAAAGGAATTGAAAATGTGAGCCGTGTAAAAGATTATATTTCTTACCCGGGGGTTGATAGTGCGCAATAAGGTTTGTATGAGGAGGCGGCGGCAGTAATGGGCATTTCTCTATGGGTTATTATAAGCGGAGCGCTTTGCGGGATTAGTGTAAGCGCCGCGTTGGTCTTTTTCCTTGAGAAAAAGCGGCGTGATGCTTCAAAAACACCTGTTCAGTATAACACGAGCTTTGTCTTTAGCGGTAACTTGAAGCAGACCACGCTTTTAGACGCGATTCAGTTTTTGGAGATCGGGCGGCGCGAAGGGGTTTTGCATATCTACCACGGAAGAAGAAAAGGTTACCTCACTTTTTGGAAAGGTCAGGTAATTGACGGTTTTTACAGAAACGAAGTAGGGCGCGAGGCGATTTTTCAGATGCTCTCTCTTGAAGAGGGAGATTTTTACTTCGAGCCCAAAGAGATAACTCAACCAAAACTCATCTCCGATTCCATTATGGACATTACGTTCGAATGGGACGAACGCAGGAATGGATAACTCTATAATGATAGGTCCTCTCAAAATTTTCTCAGGCAACGCTAATATTCCTTTAGCAAAAGCGATCTGCAACCATGCGGGAGTTGAACTTGGCGCATGCGAAATCGGCAAGTTTTCAAATGAAAATATCAAGGTAAAAATCTGCGACAGCGTGCGCGGCCACGACGTCTTTATCGTTCAGCCCTCATGCGCTCCTGTCAATGAAGGGATAATGGAGCTCCTTATAATGATAGACGCGGCAAAACACGCAAGCGCGGGCCGCATTACAGCTGTGCTCCCATATTTCCCTTACGTGCGCTCAGATAAAAAAGATGAACCGCGTATCTCCATTACGGCGCGCCTCATGGCCGATCTGCTCCACACTGCGGGAGCCGACAGGGTGATGACTATGAATCTGCACTCCCCGCAAATACAGGGTTTTTTCAGAATGCCTGTTGACCATCTTCTCGCCGGGCGGCTTTTATGCGAATACTTCACCAAGTGCGGCACAGAGAACTGTGTAGTAGTAGCGCCCGACGCCGGAAGCGCAAAGCACGCCGGAGCGTACGCCAGACGCCTTGGACTGCCGCTTGCGATTCTTGACAAAAGACGCAGCGACGACAGTGAAAATCCAAATATCCACAATGTAATAGGTGATGTTAAAGGAAAGCGCGCTCTGATTTTTGATGATGAGATCGCAAGCGGCGGTTCTATCATCGAAGTGGTTAAAGCGCTTGAGAATCTTGGCGTTACAGAGATCTCAGCCTGCTGTGTTCATCCTGTATTATCAGGAAGCGCCGCTGAAAAATTGCAAAACTCCTCTCTGACAAAACTTGTCGTCACAGATACGGTTTTTATACCGGAGGAGAAAAAGTTCCCAAAACTTGAGGTCATCTCTGTCGCGGAGCTTTTCGCCCGCGCCATTATGTACACAAATAGAGGGAGCTCTATCAGCGGACTTTATAATGGGTACTGATCAGAATGGAAAATCCGCACCCCAACGGGGTGACATCATTACCCCGGGGCACCGTCCCGGTATTATCCGGTACACCTCAGAAGCATAAAGCAGCAAAGCGCAAGAGACCATGATCACTATCACAGCAGGCCCCTCCGAAGCAGGCTCCCGGCTCGACCGATTTCTACGCAAGCGTCTGCCCCTGCTTGGCCTCTCGCAGGTCTATGGCCTTATCCGCAAAGGCGCCGTGCGTATTGATGACAAAAAGGTAAAGCAGGATCACCGTATCAAAGAGGGCGAGCTCATTGTTATTGACGTAGATGAATCGGAGTTCGAGGCTGAAGCCAAGCCGCAAAACGCTATGGCGAAGCTCGTCAAAACAGATTTTTTTAAGCGCAATTTCAAGATACTTTTTGAAGACGGCGGACTTATTGCCTGTGATAAACCGGCAGGACTTGTTGTGCATCCGGGGTCGGGACATCTTGGTCATGATAATCTCATCGATTTAGCAACAGCATACATACTGTCAAAAGATGAAAATGGCAGTACCCCCGTACTCATGCACAGACTTGACCGTGATACGTCGGGAGTGATACTGCTTGCGAAAAATAAAGGTGTCGTGAGAGTTTTGCATGATGACATGCGCGCCGGAAAATTTACAAAACAGTATATCACCGTTTGCCATAACCGGCCGCCCGAATTTGAAGACACCGTAACTTTGGGTCTCAAAAGGATAGACAGACGTAACAGCGGGATGAAGATGCGGGTTGAGGAGGACGGAGGCGAATCAAGCACAACTTACAAAATCATCGAGTATCAAAACAATCTCTCGCGGCTTGAAGTCCTTTTGCATACAGGAAAAACTCACCAAATAAGAGTCCACATGTCGCACCTTGGCGCGCCGGTTCTTGGGGATGAGCGGTATGGTGATAAAGGGCTTGATGATAAATTATTCAACTCAAAGAAAAACCTTAACCGACGTCTTTATCTGCATGCCCATAAACTTAGCTTCCCTCATCCGCTTACTAAAAAATCGGTTACAGTCACCGCTCCGATTCCTAAGGAATTTGTTTCTATTTTTAATTGATATACTGACTAACGGCATAAATCTACACTGCGCCGCACGCAACTGCACGCAGGGCCGGCTCTGTTGCTTAGCGGCACAGTATAGATTTATGCCGTGAAGTGGTATAACACACACATCCGGCACAATTTTTGAATCCAAATTTATAAAAAACGGTTTATCATCAAACCGTAGTCTATCTTCAAAAATGGGGATATCTTCTATGCTGCGCAAAGCAAAGGATTGTATAGGTTTTTCAGTTGTTGCGATTGATGGTTTTATCGGAACGCTCAGCGATATCTATTTTGATGATTCTGAGTGGGCGGTTCGTTATTTTGTGGTTGAAGTGAGCAGCGGTTCCGATATTATAAAAACGCTTATCTCTCCCTTATCGGTTGGAAAGATTGACTGGGAGAAGAAAACGCTTCCCGTTTCAATAACAAAAAAACGGATAAGCGCAAGCCCGCAGCAATCACAAATTGATCTGCCCATATCAAGACAGTATGAAATAGCGCTTCGCCGCTACTACGAATGGCCTGTTTACTGGGGGCAGTCTGAATTTCTTGACACCCCTGCCGTAAAAAAGCAGCCAAGCCCCCCGCGGATTCCAGGCGATGAAGACGCCGCCGAGATAAATGAGAGCGAACCGCAGTTAAGCGATGAGGATAGTTACGAAAAAGATGAAGACGAAGAAGAGGACGGCCCGATGCTCTCCATTGGCCGCGAGCCTGATGATGAAGAGATCATAGATCTCGAATTTTCTACCGCTGAACAGGAAGGTGTATATAGCGCGGCGCTGAGGAGTTTCAATGAAATTTTAGGCTATCATATAGAATCAAATCAGGGTGAAGCAGGGGTGCTTGACGATCTTATACTTGACGATGACGAGTGGGTCTGCCGCTATCTGTCAATAAATTTTGGATTTGATTCAAAAGATAAAAAAGTACTTTTGACTCTTCACTGGATAGCTGATATCGATTGGGGTATGTCAAGGATACATATTACTCTTTCGCAATTTGATCTGCAAAACTCTCCGCCTTATAACAGCGCGGCCGCGGTAAGCCGTGAGTATGAGAAAGAGCTTTTTGATTATTATGATAAGTTAAAATAGAGTAAATCCGGTAAATGAAACAGCTTCAAATAAAAAGAATTTATGATGCAGAATCCCCGAAAGATGGAATTAGAATTTTGGTTGACAGATTGTGGCCAAGAGGGATTAAAAAGAGTGATGCACATTTGGATTATTGGTTCAAGGAGATTACGCCAAGCCCCGAGTTGAGAAAATGGTTCGGACATCTGCCGGAACGGTTTGAAGAGTTTTCAAAAAAATACATCCACGAATTAGAGAATAACAAAACGCAGATCAGGCAAATTAAAGATATGCTTAAAAGTAAAAATGTAACATTGTTGTATGCTGCTAAAAGCCCGAGAATCAATCATGCAATTGTGCTTAGAAATTATATAATGCAGAATGCAGAAATAAAAACATAAAACCCTAAATAATTTCTGCATTCTGCATTATTATTTTGAAACTGTAGACCATTAACTAAATCGTCCTGCTTATAATCCCCATAACAAAAATCAGTACGATAAACTGTATCGCCCAGCCGATAGCCACAACCGCCACGGCGCGCATCGTGCTTGTGTAACTTAACGATTCTCTTACAGCGATAACCATTGCGATAACCATCCATGCGGACGCCGCGAAGAAAGCGATGCCGCGGAGCGTTGGAAGCGCGCCGAAAATACGGATAAGTCCCGGCGAGCTTGCAAAACCTATGGTGCGCAATAGTTTCGAGTAGTCGGCGCGGGTATTTTCCTGAGGCAAAAAACGCGTGCCTATAAAAAATGTGAGAAACGCCCACAAAAACCATCCCGCAAACGCGGCTGCTGTCATAAGTAAAATACCCGGCGCATTAAACGCGCCGCTGCCTATACCCGCCGCAATGCTTGACAAAATAATAACCGATACCGCCTGACCCATCGCGGCCCTGTCGCTCTCCACCTCATCGTAAAGCGAGGCGTCAAGTTTCGCCGCGCGCAGCATACGCGAAAAAAAGGAACGCATCGCGGAAGCGCCGTACGGACTCATTGCACTTTCATTAGCCATTATATTATCCTTAACGTAAAGTGACATTGAGAACTACAGGAACCTTAAGAGCCTGCGCTATAGGACACTCTTTGTGCGCCCTCTCCGCAAAGCCCATAAAATCCTCTCTCTTTATACCCGGAACACTCGCATCTGTAATAAGGTCTATTTTTTCTATACGGTATCCTGAACCAACCGCGTTAAAATGAACTTTTGTCTTAGAATTTATCTCCTCTGCGATATAACCGTCCTTCTCTAAAAGCGAAGTGAGCATCATAGAAAAACATCCGCAAAGCGCGGCGCCGATAAGCTCCTCAGGATTTGTAGCGCGCTCCCCGTTGTCCTCAATGCGTGAGCGAAACGAAAATGAACCCTCAAAAGCTCCGCTTCCAAGACTCATAACGCCCATCCCCTCCCTAAGTCCGCCCTTCCAAGTGACTTTGCTCTCTCTATCCGGCATAATATCCCCCATTATTAATAGTCAATACAAATACATATGCAGAGATTATGAATTATCAATTGATATGCCAAAGGATTTTGGTCAGGAAGATATATTGGATGGACAATGGAATCTTAACGAAAAACGGCGCTCCCCTTTATAGAGGAACGCCGCATTTATATCGCTGATCTTTCGCACCCCTTTAGGGGTGCAAGCGTGTAACCTCGGGTTTCAACCCGGGGTAGACTAGAAGCGCTTTACCTGTCTGAAGTCTGTTTTGAGATCTTCCCAAGTCACAAAGCGGTCTTGACTGCCGTCTGTTATGGTTGAGTCGTATGTTGGCTGTTGTTCTTTTTTCCAAACCATGTTACCGTCAACTCTGTGGATTCTCTCGAAATTCTGACGCACCGACGCGAAACGGCTGATTGAGAGCATTATCGTATCACCCTTCAGATCGTAGGTACCCCATGAACGAAATTCCCAGTCTTCCTTAAGAAACTCACCGCTCTGTCCTCTTTTATTTTCAACAAGATTAACTTTGCCGTCTCTGTGGAATGTAAAAACTTTACGCTCTAATGCGTTAATGTCTCTGTTTGCTTCGCTTCTTGTTCTAGTTTCAACTACCCATTCACCGGGGACAAGACGGCGCAGATTCTTTGATTTAACTTCATCCTCTCTAAGCGAAGGGAGAAGCGCGACAAGTTCCTGCGCAATGTTATTAGACTGTAAAAGCCAGTCCATTCTCTTAAAAGAGTCTATAACCGCGATAGTAGAATCAATTTTTCTAACCTGATGCCCGGTGAGTTCCGCTTTTGCTTTATTAGCTTCAGCTTTTGCTGATTCAATCTTGGGTCCCAATGTAGAAACCTGCTCATTATAAAACTTCTCTGCCCGATCCAAATACGCATTCAATGAATCTACAGCAACTCTTGCCGGTCCTTTGTTGCCCTTGCCAAGATGCTCTCTTGCCGAAAAGATATGAACTCTTGCGCCGGAGACTTTGTCATCGGGCAGACCTTTTGATCTCAGAACATCAATACGTTTTTGAGCGTCTTCGAGCGATTGTTCACTAACACCGCCGCCGCAGCCAACAGTAAAAACAAGAGCGGCAACTGGTAAAATCAAAGCGAGCTTCTTGAACATGGGTTCCCTCCAAAATTGGTTTTATTCAACAACGAAACAAGTTTTTTCAAATATCAAGCAATATCATAAGAAAATAAATCTTCACTTACAATATAGTCAAGTTTTTTCATTATCATTATTTGAGGAGTATAATCTTGCGTTTTTCCTAATCATATATTATTTTCATCTATCTATTATTTTTTGGAGGAATAGTATAACGGTAATGCAGCGGTCTTGAAAACCGCCGGCCTCGCGGCCTTGGGGGTTCGAATCCCTCTTCCTCCGCCATTTTGGGAGCGGGCGACTCAGGGAGTCGCCCTTACGGTATAGTCTTCAGGTTGTTTTTGTATCGCTTCTTTTCGGAGTGTAGCGCAGTCTGGTAGCGCACCTGGTTTGGGACCAGGGTGTCGGGGGTTCGAATCCCTCCACTCCGATTAATCTTCTTCTGCCCCCGTAGCTCATTTGGATAGAGCATCTGCCTTCTAAGCAGAGGGTAACAGGTTCGAATCCTGTCGGGGGTAGTTTCTTTAAGGGCCGTAAGTCATTGAAAAACAATGACTTACGCAAGCCCACACTACCATTTCAAAATTCATGCCAAATCCCAAAATACCCCAAAATACTAACAATTACTACATGAAATAGTAGGTTGATAGTAGTTTTCTTGCTTTACGAATGGTATTATTGTCTCTTGACGTTTGAACACGATTTTTTGAGCGCTGCGGAGGC
>WRCH01000026.1 GCA_009784115.1 Chitinispirillia bacterium | reverse complement strand
GGCACATCGCTCAATCTTGACCAAGGCAAGAGGCCATCTGTTTTTTCATTAATGTTAAGAGCAGGAATACGGTCAATACTAAGTACTCCGCTGGTTATAGCAGAGGCATCGTGATTGTGAGCAGGAAGCTCCGTAAGATACCCTACTGATGCGTGATTTCCCCATGAATATGCAGTGTTCCATTGATTAATGCGCGTGTCGTCAAGAGATAATTTACTTTCTATAAGTGTTCGGAGCTCAGTGTCATCATAGTTGCCGATAAACCAATATTCATCTTCCCACTTTGCAACTAATTCTTTTGTATCGGTTGCAAAGCCAAACATTCTATTTACAAGCCTATCCTCAACAAAATCAGATTTAGGACGAAATATCCGCAAAACAGGCGCTTCAAATACCTCACTGCTCATATTATCCCCTCCGATATTTTACGCTCCATGCCCAATGCCTCGTCAATATATTTAAATGTGAAAATTGGCGGCGGCGGTATAGGCGGTATAATCACCGGCGTAAGAGAACCCTTGTGCTTTGTATTGATTATAGCGCCGTCTATAACGACCTCTATATCTAACCATCCATCACCTGCTGGAGTTACCTCTGCATCAATATCGCGCGCCCTTTTTATTTGCCTTAACCATTGGAGGCTTTCTGTCGCGTACTCTTGCGCAAGCGCTATCTCACTATCAGGCAATGTCCTTACTTCATGAAGGCGCGAGCCAAAATTTGGATTCAAGAACCAGCTGCCGCGCCTTATATGTAATGACAGTAACACCGCGTTTAAAAGCATATCCGCCGTTTCAAGCGATATTTGCGGTTGTCCATTATCATTCAAATTAATCGCGAAATCCATTTTACAAAGCCGCCTTTACTTTTGATGATGCTGCCGGATGCGGGTTGCCTGTAAAAGAACAAATGCACATTTGAGTAACCACGCCGCCGCCAAGCTCTGCCGCAGCTTCGCCGCCAAGAAACACATTGTCTGAATCGATCACTGCTTTTTTGGCTTTAACCGATACTTCACCGGCGGCTTCAATAAAAATCTTACCGCTGCTGCCGCCAGCTTTCACAAGAATATTGCCGCTATCCTGTAAGTGAACCACATTTCCATACGCATCATGAAGCGCTGCTTCGCCGGAGCTTAAATCAATTTTATACCGTCTATCATCCGATGCGATAATAATGACGTTTTGACCTGATTTAACAAGTAAACATTCCGCGCCATCCTTTGGCATAGATGAAAAACCAAACTGCTGAAACATCTGTTTGTCGGTAAACTCCTCGCCTATACGGCCGCTCGCATCAATCCTTAAGGGGCCTTTTGCATTTGCCATACGCGCGGCTTTTATTATCCCACGGATTAGTGATATCATAGAACTAACCCCGGTTCACCAAGAGTGACTTCTGTAGTAACACCACCATCCCGCGACATCTCAAATATTCGGCTGTAAACAAGTAAATTCGCGTGTATATCAAACTCCTCATCATCCACCCTGACCAATTCGTCAACGTTCCAATTCCATACGCCCTGACTATGACCTATCATACGGTATTTTACAGAGTTGCTTTTTGCGCGGCGCTGTTCAAGTATCATATTTGCACGCTTGCGCACAGAACCGCTGTCCTCTTCAATAGCTTCAACGTAAGGTTTATAGTATGGAACCACTTTGTCTTCAGCGCTTGCAATTTCATTTATAAAAGGCTCGTCTTCACTGTCTAATCCCTGCTCCTGTGTGAGTACTGTATATTTTGAATACCGCTCAGAAAAATCTTCTCCCCGTTCACCTCTTATGATATATGTATTAGGCTCGCCAATTTTACGGGTAATGCTTGTGACAATAGCGCCCTGACCGGATGGCTTGCGAAAGCATAGCGCACCGTTTGGCCTTGCGTAAAAAACAACACCGCGGCTTTTGGCGGCATCTCGCAAAATATCAAAGACACGATCTCCCGGCGATGGCTGTACAAAAGGCATTAGAGCATCACGGCGCTTTGCAGTATCATCAACTTCTATTTGTTTACGGTTAATAAACGGAACGTTTTTCAACAGCCTTTGAGCTAAGCTGGCAAGGTTGGTATTACTCATAGTAACCCATTCTTCGCAGTATGAATCAACTAAAAGCCCCATTAAATCACGTCCCGTCACATTTATAGAACGCCCCTGTTTATCATAAACACTGTTTACTCTATCTATGAGTCCGGTCATCTCTAACTGACCATTTACGTATACTTGCGCCGCTTCTCCCGCATTCACTTTTATTACAGGATCATGATAAAGCTCAAACTCAAACATACCTGCCGCCGCATACAGATCGTTCTCTATGACATATCTTTTGAATCGCGTATATCGGCTGCTGCTGATTATGATTTCAACGGCATCTTTCATATATATTTACAGCCCCTATGCAAAAATTTGGATTCCAAATGTTGTTGATTGTGGCTATACGGTCTGCGTAAGAAATCGGCAGGCCATGACGCAAACAAATAAGATGCAGCGGCATCGTATTTTCAGCCTCTACAGTTATAACTCTGTCACGCTCTAATTTTACAACATTCACGTATCTTGTAAGATCAGCAGACTGACTCATAAGAACAGACACCGTTTCTGGGGAACCCATTGTTCGCGCCGCTGATATAGCATCGGCAATCATATCTCGTATTCGCACAAGAGATTCCTCAAGCTCGTTCTCTGTTAGTACAGCCGGTGCCGCGGGAAGATTAAGCGAAGTGCCGTCAGGCCGCCACTGCGGTGTATCTTCAATTCTGCGCAAGAGTACTTTTTGCGATTCATCCGCTACAAACATTCTACCGATTGTCATTGCTCCGATGTTTGCGCCGGCTACGGAAATCTGGCTCCTGAGAGCGGATATTGAATCGCCGAGCCGCGCTATACTGTTGCGAAATGATGTTAAAAATATCGCGGGAGAGTTTGCTACTCCCACCGCGACCAGCGCCGCGCGCTCTATTGCCTGTGCAGTTGTACTGATGATTATTCCGGGCAGATTCAGCCCGTAATTAAACACTGCTACAACCGATTCAACAGGGTTTAAAACGGTATTATATGCGCCTTTAAGTCTGCTTACAGATTGCTCCATAGTCGCAAGCAGAGCGCGTGCAGTAACCGTGCGTGCAGGTATTTGTCCGCTGATCGGACGGGACGGGTCAAGCTGAATAGAAGTGTCAAGCCCTGCCGCTCTAAGTTGTGATGCGGTAACCGCCATGAGCGCGGCCATAGACCTATTGAAACCATCTTCAAGATTAGCCTCAAGCGGAGGATTGTATGCCGGAATTGCGTCAAGGTTTTTATCCTCTATAACCTCAAAGTTGATTTCAGCGCACTTTTGACGCTCGTTGTGTACTAAACTTATTGTAGATATGCGTCCGCGGATTATTCCAAGTTCAGGATGAACAAAACTATTCAGTTGATTGATTTTTGCGTGATCTATAAAGTTTTTATGCTTATCGTAGTTTTGGCGCCGCCAAATAGTGCGCACTTGAAATCGCTGAGCTTTTACACCCATATCATCTAAAATAGCGCCATCGGCAAACGGCACTTCGTATTCGACAATTGCTTTTTCGATAGCGGTGTCGATGGGCGGCATTAGCTCCAAATCAAATTCATCTAATTTAGGCTTAAATCTCATTTGAACACCCCGCGGTTTACAGTGGCTTTCACAGAAGTGCCTGCAGGAGCTTCTATTACAGGACGGCCTGATTCAGGGATTTGCAGATTTATATTGAGCGTGTTATTGACTTCGGGAGCTTTAACAGTGATTTCCTGTGATGCCAATGTTTGCGGTTGCGCAACTGGCAGTTTGTGCGCTATGCCTTTGTTTTCAGTCTTGAGATTATTGAGAAGTTGTTGACGCTCTGGCTTAGAGGTTGTCGAAAAGTTTGTTTGATAATCCTCTAAAAGCTCATTGAGCCTTTGGTCAAATGTATTCCAGCTCATACCCTTTCTGTCAGAAAAAGTAAGACCGTGTTTTTTATTCAACTCGTTTCTTATATCGGATGGGACTTGTTTCCACTGTTTTTCGTAAGACTTTCTGCGGCGGCTGTCTCCCAAAAACGGCAGTCTATTTATATACTTAGCCGCAGAGGCTGCCGTTTTACCAATATCCCCAAGCGCAGTCGCAATACCAACGATATCCTCTCTGAACCGTTGCATTTCAGCATCATTACTTGTGAGATTAGTTAACCACTTGGTGATGTCAGCCAAAACAGGTGATAACCCTGCACCCGCAAACTCTTTGGCAGCTGTTGACAAAGCATTAAGTTGAAACTTAGCTTCTCTCTGCTTCCACGCTAACGCATCAGTCACGCGTCCGGCTTGCTGCCCTCTCTCAATGTAATCATCAAAAGCTTTGAGCGCGTCTGCGGACTGGAAGTGTAAGAATGCGCGACTGTTCTTGGCTCCGAAGACGTTTTGAAGCTGTCGATCATTCAGAACTTTTGACGTACGCTCCATGAACGCCTTGAAGTCTTTTATGCGTCCATCATCGCTAAACAGATCCTCGCCAACTCTCCTGCGTAAAGCACGACCTTGTTTACCAAGTGTGCGCATTGCTATTTGATCAATTGCAGACGCAGCGGCTTCCTCCCCGCCAAATAACGTTTTTGTGGATTGTATCAAGGCATTATACTGAGCAAAATTATCTTTTGTAAGTCCAAGGGTTGACACAGAACTTGCGATACGGCTTAACCCTGCGGTTCCCTGATTCATCGCCATCATCGTGTCAAATAATCCGGCTGCCTCCTCCTCTGTCGCTCCCAAATCACGCCGAAACACTGTAAACACTTTTGCAACTTCGCCAATATCCATTGACATTGCGGTAGCAGCTTTGCTTACATCCTCTATCATTCCAACTGCGGAATCCGTATCTACATTTGACGCCATACTTCTGAGGGCATCAACGATTTTCTCGCGGGATTGTCCGGTAGTATAAGCAAGATCGTGAATGCGCTTATCAAGCGACATCATATCCTCAGCCGTCATATTGGCGGTAATTCCAAGAGATGATAATGAGTCCTGATAATCAATGAGATTTCGGGCTGCAAGTAGTATTCCCGCACTGCCGCCGATTAAAGCGAGTGGGTTAGCAAGTTTTCCTATAGCGCCTTTAAAGCCTCTGCCTATGCCGGCGAACATGCCGCCGGCTTTACCCGCAAAACCTCTAATCTTCTTTTCAGACTTACCAAGCTCTGCGCCAAGAAGTTTACTGTCTCCGGAGATTACAAGCTGTAATGTTTCTGTGCGCATCGACATTTTTAACTGTGATCCTCGGTTTGCAGGATTTAACTTTTCTTACTGTTTTCAGAATGCAGCGCAGTTTCCATTACTGCGATATAGACCCATTGCCCGCTTGTAAGCTCACAGGCAGGGACGCCAAAGAGATCACGAGCCTTCTGAGCGTGGGTATACTTAAATCGCTCAAATTGATATTTGGATTTTTTTTTACCGCTGCCACAAGCGTGTCAAAATCGCTCTCTGACATCCTGTCAATAGTTGGATTGCACTTTTCATCAAGCTCCTCATATTGCTCCATAAGCCAGTCTTTGTCTGCAATAGTGAGATTCTCTCTGAACGCGGATATGTCTGAGGCAAGCGAGTTGCCTTCTAAATCACTACAGGCGCGATATAGCTGCTGAGTGACTTTTTCAGCTTCGTAAACTTTGATATTTTGCATTGATACTTCAACATCAACAGCAGTAAAGACTTTATCTGCCGCCATTGACGCGTCATTAATATCCTGAGCATTAAGCAGCCGGATGCGGATTTTTGTTTCCGTCTTGGGAAAAACCGCCTCAATAAAATTACGCGTTCCGGCCTTTATCTCTTCAAGCAAATATTTCATAGTTTAATCCCGACTGTTAGCAATAAAGGATATTTTAACAACCGTTTCATTTTCACCGTCGATAGTCTCTTCTCCTACTGAAAGACAGCTAACGCCGCTGTAGGTATAGCTGTCGCCGCCGCTTTTCCTTACTACAACGGTTGCGTCCTCAATAGTATACCAGTCGTTTTTCGGGCGGCTTTTAGGAACTACATAATCAAGAGAGAATTGCCATGACGGTGTTAAGTCAACAACGCCGGTTCCACTCATAAGCTTAACTTCCTGACGGTGCGTAACCTCGCTCCCCTGAAAGTTTTTAAGGTGTTCTACTGTGGCGCCGTTTATCATCATAGTACAGCGATTTTCATATTTTCTCATTGTTTAATACTCCTTTATCTACAGAGTTGACGTGATCATAATAGTGTTAGCCATAATATGCGCCGCGTCCACAATATCAATCGGGATAACGCTGTCAACGCGTCCCGGCGCGTTGGGGTTACGGACAGATGTAAACTGTTCCTCGAACGCTTCCACATCGTTAAGACCGCCCTCACGCTCTATTCTGCGGCAAACGTCAAGATTTGTCAGGCGGACGTCCTCCGCGGTTATAATACCGGGAGGCTCGCCCGGCACATGGTTATCGCGCAGAATCTTATTCTTAAAGTCGTTAGAGTGACGCGTCCTTACAGCATCGCGTACGTAATCTGCGGTTGCGATTTTGTGCGTGTCAAGAAACGTATCATCCTCTGCGCCCGAATCGCTCTTTATGTATGTAGATATTGCGCGAACACAACGAACACGCTCTCCCGTCCCAACTTCAAACGGAGTAATGCCGTTCCACAGGAGCGTGTCTATCTCATTCCACATAAAGCGATCAGGGATCTCCGGCGCATCGCAGCCTATAAGCGGTTCATCGTTTACAGCGCGCCACGGAGCGTCCTGCGCCGCGAGCATTGCGGCCATGGCCGCGGCGTTTTCAAATGAGTGCCGCTTAGCTCCGTAGATATAACCCACGTTCATGCGCTTATCATTAATTGATCGCGCAAAAGTGTAAGTCGCCGCAAAGTTACCATCCAAGAACATAAAGCCGCGGGCGCCAAGCTGATTAATTTCATCTGAAACCATTGTCACGTGTTCAGAGAGAGTCTGCGCGGCGTCAATATTTGTGTACGGTATCACTATGAGGTGATAACGCTCACCGGCGACCTTTGCGAGTGCGGTTGATAAATCAGCATCACCGGCTCCGCCGCTGTAAGTTGTGGTTGTTGCGGAGACTCCATCAACATCAACCGAAATTGCTGGGTGACCCTTTTGTCCCAGCGAGTTTCCAATAGTTCCTTTATTTTTTGCTGTCAACACAACCGTACCGGAAGTGTGCGATGCAGTAACCGGCAGATTCGGATGATTGTTGTTGATCTCGTTAGTAAGCGCCTCTACAACATCAGCAACGGTATCGCCTTTATCAACACGAATAGTAATTCTATCCGTTCCAACCCATAATGTAAATGTTCCGGTTGCTGCAGCGGAGCCGGTAAAGCTGATAGACGCGGAAGCTGCTACCCCTGCGGCTGTGTCGTCAACAGCGCAGCAGGTAAGCGACACTTGCGCAAACTGTCTGAAGGCGGCCATTGCCATGCGGTGCATAATAGATCCGGCGCCAAAGGAGTGTGCCGCCTGATCGGCGCTGAAAACTCTTGTCGGCGCTCCGGCGGCCACACTGCTGCTGCCGAGTCTTGGAGCGATAATAAGCATTTCCATACGGCGCGAGGGCAGTCCGCCGCCAGCGCCTTTTACAATTTTACTATACGAACCCGGTTTTCTGATTGAATCGGAAATCATCTTATTTCGCCTCCTCTTTGTTAGCTTTGGCGGACGGCGCCGGTTTAGATTCTTTGACAGGCGCAGACGGTAAAATCAATTCCGCAATTACAAGCGAGCCGTCTGAAATACGCCTGATATAGTAAGGTGTACTATCGACCTCTACAGGCGTCTTATCATCAATGGGCGCATCCTTGCGGTTTTCACGGGGACACAAACACCCCTCTTTAGCTATTACTCTCAGTGTTCTCATTTGTATCCTCCGTTTCTACAATAGTAGAATTTGAATCGTTAGGCAACTCTATCTCTTGAGTATCAGATTCCCACTCGCGATAGTGATATGTGTTGAATGTTTCAAGCAGTGCTGTCATTTCGCTATCATCCTGTATAGCTAATTCAAACGCTGTTTTAACATTTATCCGAAATGCTACACAACCCTGCTGCGCAATCTCCTGACTAAAAAGCTCGCTTATCTGCCCTGCCGGCTCAAGCGGTTCAATGTCAAGCCCTAAGGTTCTGCCTGCTAAGAGCGCCGCCGCGAGTTCGACCATAGGATATATACCCTCGCGGCGAAACTCAGGCTGCAGTGCTTTGAACACTACATAAACCGAAACCGTTGGCTCCAAGATATAGCCGGGTGTTGAAACGCCTTTAACCTCTTTTTGAAAACCGATATTCTCAATAGTCACAGCAACCGCCGGATAGCTGCGCAGGTTTGAAAAGCTTTTGCCAAGGTCAAACTCGCTTACGTCTTTCCAGTTTGTTTTAAGGTGATCAAGCACAGCCTTTTCTATTTTGGCAAGCATCATAATTACATCCTCGAAAGCATTGAGTGGCTAAACGTTTTTGGCGGTGAGCTTATAACTACCGAAGACGGCGCGATATCTGAAAGCTCCGGTATAGAAGCTTTCTGCGCCTGAATATCTTCAAGCTGCTTCATGGCCCGCTCTCTTCGCTCCTTAATTCCTTTCGGCTGGTCAAGTTCCCGCCGCCGGTCGTACAGAGCGCAAAGGGCTAAATTCGATGCGATCTGTACAATTATCGGCGGACGGATATTTAACGGAAGGCGATAGCGGCCCGATATATAGGAGTTGACAATACTCTGCGCGTCGCCGATTGCGGCCTGTATAATTTGATACGCCTTATTGGGCGGATCAGCTATAAAGTCGCCGTCATTATCATCGTCAACTAATTGCAGCAGTGTTTCTTTAGGCTGCAATTCGATTATTGTTTCAAGAGTCGCGTATGTCATCTATACACTTTCGGCCCGCGGGCTTTTAGGTTTTCTTGTTAGCTGTTTTTGCAGCAGAGGTTTTTTCTGCCTTTGCCGTATCATCTTCAGAAGCGCTCACTGACTGCTTGAGAGTTGCTTCTAATTTTTCGATGGTCTCTTTGTCCTTGAGATGAACATCTTGCATCTCTTTAAGAGCAGCGCTGACCTTTTCAAGTTCTTCGCCGCACTGTTTATGAGCAGCCTGTGAAGACTCAAGCAAGGTAAGAGTTTCCTTTTCTTTTTCCTCAGCCTTGATTCTTGCATCACGCTCCTCAGCCACCGTTTGCGCGGCGATAACGAGCTGTTCCTCAAGCCTCGTGATCTGTTTCGCCGTATCACCATCTGTATTTGCCAATCGGTTTTGAGCTTCATCAAGCAGATTAATGGCTCCTGTCTTTGCAAAATATTCTGCTTCTTCCAGCGATAACTCCACTTTGTCTCCAGGCAGATAACGCTTTCCGGCAAGCATAATAGCGCATAGAACGAGATAAGTTATTTTAGTCATTACTATTTAACCTTTCTACGCTACAGCGTTTTGGATAAAGTACCCAAGATCGTTGGCTGTGATCAATTCGCGTACGCTCTCGCCAACGCGGATTCTCACGCCGCCTTTTAAGCCGATGCTTGAATCTTCGCCGCGGTACACAACACGCTCACCCCATTGAGCGGTAACTCCAAACGAAACGGTGCCGCGCGTATCAGGCACTGCGTTTTGATAAATCAAAGCTACATGCCCGCCCCAAATACGGGCGGCTTTCATTTTTTGACCCTTTGCGCTTTTGTTCACCCAGCCTGTACCAACAACTATCTTGTCAATTTCAAGTATCTCTGCTACTGCTTGACGTGCAGCAACTCCGCTGTCACCGCAATTACCCTGTACAGCTTTAACAACTCGTGGATGCTGACGCAAGGCAGTCCATGCCGACTGCCCGATGACCATTATATTTGCCCGCATAAGCATAATGTCAAGCGCGTTCATAATTGTTTTGAGGGGGTCGCTATCAGGGTTTGTAAACTGATCTGACGGCGACAAAATAATTTTATTATTGTCGCCATAGCCATTAGGATTAAATACAAGGCCCGCGGTGCGAACCTCTCTGCCAAGCAGCACTAAATCAGTTGTAGAAACTACAGCGCGAGCAACCGGATCATAACCTTGAGGGGCATTAGCAATATCATTGTTTGGTATCGCCTCCTCAAGACCCTGATCTACGGTGGAACCGTCCGCTTCGGTATAACCGAATTCTACTTCAGGCACACGGCCTTTGCGTCCAACTACAGTATCAGGAACTGTAAAACTGTCTTCAGGAGCGTATTTGTTGTATTTGAAATTCTGCGCTCCAACAGGCACGACTGGCAGAACTTCATCCGCAATCAATTTTTCATTCTTATACGCTACTGCAATTCCTGTAAGCACAGGATCAACCGGAAACGGCGCTACTATTGCACCGGAAAATTCTGCTTTTTTACCTGACATAGTTTATTGTCCTTTCTATTTACACTGTGGTTGAGACCGCCGGAAGCGATCTGAGAAATACGTTAATAATATCGCCTGCAACTCCAGCTTGTTCGGCACTGCCAATGGTTTGGCCGTTACTGTTGAGCTTAATGCCAAACCCGTTACTATCAGAGGTGATTTCATCGCCAACCGCTACGGCGCCGCCAAGTCTCACTCCTGATATTCCGAGCCGATGAACATCGGCCACACCGCCCTCATCTGCGCCAACTAAACCTGTTACGCCAATGAGTTTATCCGCGGCGCCTACAGCCGGAGCTGCTTCGCCGTTAGCGGTCATTGCTACGATTTGGTACGGCGATATTGCCTTGTTAGCTACGTACCCTTTGGTAAAAATTGGATTCATAATATCCCCTTCTGCGTTATATAAGATTAAAATTTTTTTCAACGTGTTTAACGGCAGTTACTGCATCCACAGCAACACCCTTGGCTTTCATTTCTGCCATATACGCACGTGCCTGTTTGCCAATCTCTGAGCCTGTAGCAAGAACGTCAGGCTTTGCCGCCGCAAACTCCGGATACTTAATCTCCCCTGGCTCCGGCGCTATTCTTGGCAGCGCCTCAAAGTGCTTCTTATAAATCTCTACCGTTGCGTTATGGTCAGAGACTCCGATTGCCGAAAATTCCGCGAGCTTTGCAGGGTTAATTTTCATAGAAGAATCATGCAGAGCTTCCATCCGGTCAATCGCCGCCTGTTTTTGATCAGGCAGTACCTTGCCCTCTTGTACAGCCGTTTCAACAAGCGCCGTGAATTCAGCAAGACGGTTTGTCTTTGCGAGTTCCGCGACCTGCGCAATCAGCGCTTTGTTTTGTGACAGCGCTTCATCAAGCTTTGTGTCGGAAGCTGCCGCGGGTTCTTGCTTGTTGTCGCTGTTGCTTGAAAACTGCGCTTGATCTTCCTGTGTTGGCGGTTCTTCGTCGAAAACTTCAAGCTGCCATTCGGAGATTATTCCACTGGCGACATCTACACCATATCTTTCTATGAGGAAATTTTTGAGACTGCGCAGAATATCTCCCATAATCCGAGATTTTCTCATTGCCAAATCCTCGGAGACTCCGAATTCAGCAAGATCAGCTTCTGAAAACTCACTGCTCTCGGCTTCAACAAGCTCCTCACCACCTTCAGGAGCGCTGAACTCCGCAATCGGCTTAAGCCCGTCAATAGCAGGTTTTTGTGCGCTTAAAAAAGCTATGTGGTCAAGTTTATCTAATGTTTGTGTAAGCCCTGCCGACACACCTGGGAAGCCGCCTTTTTTAACAAGCGCTTCAAATTCCGCAACGACCTCGCCTGCACGAAAAAGCAGTTTATCGCCCGCTACTTTTAACGCATCTACAACGCCGAAACTTGGAACGTTTGGCCTATCCCGATGTCCCACCAAAAGATGGGGGCGGTTTTTTGGATTTTGTTGATTAAAATTTTGTACGAGTTTGTTGAGATGCTCTTTTGTGATAGTGTAAGTATTCCTGTGACGGTCAACAAACGTCCCAGTTCTCATTAACTCTAAAAATTTCCCCATATTAACTGCCTTTGATAAGTGTGACATACAAGAATCGTCTGACCTTGCCCCTGCTGTTATTAACAAGATACCACCACGGACGGGCCTTATTTTGCGGAACGGTTCCGAAAAATTCTAAGGGGTAAAAAGGTTATGTTTATCAATAGCTGCACAGCAGCTATTAGTGTAAGACTCGTTCATAACTTTACAGAAAGGCTATTGAGAATGGATCCCGCAGCAACATCATTATTACATGACCTCGGTTACGTTATCCCAACAGGGATATCAGGCGTTACGTTGATTTTTTTCATTTTCTTTTTTAAATGGCAGGAAACCAAGCAGGATAAAGACCGTGTTGAACACATGAAAAAATGGGAGTCCGTAATTACAATGCATAAAGAGGCTATGCAGAATCTTATTGATACGCATCAGCGCGAGATAGACAGGCAGTTTAGATTGCAAGAGCGAAATACATCCGCCCTGGAAGCTCTCGCCCATCAAATAACATCACTAACAAAGGATATGAGATGAATAACGAAGTCGCAATATTGCGCGGAAAAATTGCTGTTAATGAAAAATTAGTAGAAACATATTCGGCTGAAATTAATGGCGATATTTCACAGCTGCGTATTTTGGCAGACAAAAGCGAGCCAAAGGAAAGCCTTGAGACCGGCACAATGAAGATTATTGTAGATCGCATCCACGATCGTGCGGTACTCATTCGCAAACTCAAAGACATTATAAAAGGTCTCAAACAGGATTTGGGCGAATGAGACACGGCGAAGGCAAAGAGGCCGCTCGTGAACTCTATTGCTATCAGCAGATGACTTTTGATGAAATCGCCGAACGTATCGGGCGTTCAGAAAAAACGATAAGGTCATGGGCAACGGCTGAAGGATGGAAGCAGCAGCGTGATGATGTGATAAAATCGCAAGCGTCAACACGTGAAAAACTTCATACATTGGTTGATCATATCACCGACCGAATGATTAAAGATTGCAAAGGAGAGAACGATCTTTCGCCGCAGTCTCTTCACGCTCTTACAAATCTGATTGGCGCTATAAAAAATTTGTATACGTATGAAAGTAAGGCTAAAAGCGAAGAACCGGAAGCACCGCAGGAGCAAACTTCGCCGGAGGAAATTGCAAGGCGTGTGGCGGAGATTATGGGAGCGTAAAACCGCGGCGCGTTTTAAAGCGGTTTAAGCGCGTTTGATGGTAAAGAGGTGTAATGTTATCGAATTTTGTTTTTGCGAATTTTTAAACGGGGTTTAAACGGGTTAAAAACGAAGTTACAAATTCTTTTACGGAGTAGTTTGCGCACAAACACGGATTTGAGATGAAAAATTTAAAAAATGAGATGCAAAAATACTTTTTACCGTATCAGGTAGCGTGGCTTGAAGACCGCGCTCAAATCAAGATATGGGAAAAGTCCCGCCGCATAGGCGCAACCTACACTCAGGCGTATGAGGATGTACGCGATATTGTCAAACGTACCGAATACACGAAAGGCCGCCCCGTTACAAAAGTTTACTTCGCGTCAAAAGATGAAGACGCGGGAAAAGAGTACATTGAGTACTGCGTGAAGTATGCGAAAGTTTTTGAGATGATCGCAAAAGACGTAGGTGAACAAGTCATAGACGAGAAAGATGGCGTAAAAGCGCGGGTGCTGGAATTCGCAAATGGCGGAAAGATTTACGCACTCACCTCCGCACCAACGGCCTTTAACTCTAAAGGCGGAAAAATTGTATGGGATGAAGCTGCTCTGCATAAAGACCAGCGGCAGATGTGGTCGGGAGCGCAGCCGGCGGCTATGGTGTGGGGGTACCCGATTCGCATACTGTCAACTCACAAAGGAAAATCTACTCTTTTTTATCAATTCTGCCAAAATACCAAAAAGGGCAAGAGCGGGTGGAGTCTGCACCGTGTAACAATCGTAGACGCTGTAAACGATGGACTCTATGATAAAGTTTTAGGAAGACCTACATGCGAACTGGAGCGGGCGGAGTATATAGGAAACATTAAGAAAAGCTGCCAGAGCGATGATATCTTCGCAGAAGATTATATGGCCGAACCCGTAGACGCTACAACCGCGTTTATAACTTATGATCAAATCGCACTCATAAAAGCAGATAACATCCTGCGTTCTCTTGAAGAACTCGCTTCAACAGGCAACCCTCTTTACGCCGGATGGGATATCGGGCGCAAGCGCGACCTCTCTGTAATATTCTTACTTGAAGACGTCGGCTCGCTTTTACTCACGCGCCTCATACAGAAGTTTGACCGCACGCCGTTCAGCATTCAAAAAGAGTTCTTACACAGGATAATGAAGCTTCTAAAACTAAGGCGCATCTGTATAGACCAAACCGGAATGGGTTTGCCTTTAACAGAAGAGGCTCAGGAAAAATACGGCAAAGGCATGGTTGAGGGTATCACTTTTACAAACGCCAACAAAGAGACTCTTGCGGTTAATACACGCAACCTGATAGAAGACAGAGGCGTGATGATTCCTGATGACCAGGAGCTTGAGAACTCTATCCACTCTATCAAGCGGATAGTAACAACCGCCGGAAACATTAGATATGACGCGCAGCGCACAGAGGAGACAGGGCACGCAGACGAGTTCTGGGCGCTTGCGCTTGCAATACATGCAAAAACCGGCGGGCACAGCGGCCCTGTTCGGGTATCATCGGGCGGACAGCGCTTTGGCGGATTTAACAAGTTTTGTGACGCTATTAACTACGACCATTATTGATTGATTTGAGGAGATATAAAAATGAATCGGTTTGCAGAATTTTCCCGGCATCTCGAAAGTTACCTCACCCGCGAAATCGCAAAACACGGCGCGGGGAACGCGTTTGGCAGCTTCTTTGCAGCGCTCCCAAATCCCGATCCTGTACTGCGCAAGACCGGACAGTCTATATCAATATTAGATGAAATTCGCCGCGAGATTCATGTTGAAGCGTGTTCAGAATCCCGCGAAGCAGCCGTTACAAAAAAGAAATGGTGCATAGAGCGGGCAGACGCTTCGTCACACGCGGCAGAAGTAATAGAGAAAGCGTTTAAAAACCTTTTGACCCGAAATGTAATCCGCGAGATGTGCGAGGCATGGGGCTATGGTTACCAAATATCAGAAATAGTTTGGGCGCGTTACGGAGATCTCTTTTTGCCTGAAAAGATTATTGGGAGATCGCGGAATTTGTTTGTGTTTGGAAAGGACGGCGAACTGCGGATGCGCGAGACAGAAGCAGATTTTAACGGCACTCCGGTACCGCCGCGTAAATTTCTTCTAACCCAACACCGCGCAAGCTGCGATAATCCTTACGGCGAGGCGAAGTATTCAAGGTGCTTTTGGCCGGTAACTTTTAAAAAGGGCGGTATTAAATTTTGGGCTGTGAGTACCGAAAAATTTGGAACGCCAAAACTTTTTGGCAAACTGCCCAGAGCGCTTATTGATACAGACGAACGCGATAAACTTTTACGCGCTCTTATAGACATGGTACAGGACGCTTGCGCGGTGATACCTGATGACGGTTCGGTTGACGCGCTTGAAACAAACGTAACTGCCTCCGGCGATCTTTACGAGCGCTTCGCGCATTTCCAAAACGCCGAAATATCAACCGCGATTTTAGGCCACAGCGCGGGAGCCACAGCAACCCCGGGGCGTTTGGGCGGTGAGGATTTAGCCGTAAAAGTAAGAGCGGATCTTGTAGAAAACGACAGCGGCATGGTAATAGAAACCATGAAGACGCTTATAAAATATATCCACGAATTAAACCCGTCTCTTGGACAAGAGCGCCCTGAATTCTTACTGCATGACGAAAAAGACATTGATAAGGATCTTGCCGACCGCGACGCGAAATTAGTTGGCACTGGTCAGATTCGTTTCACTAAAAAATACTTCACCGGAAGATACGGCTTCAGGGAGGATGAGATTGAGGTTGTTCCGCCGCACGAGGGAGTGGTTACCCCTCGCAATGTGGAGGTTGTGAGCCCACAGTTTGCGGCGGCTGCTCCTTCTTCCCTCAATCTCACCTCCCCAATTGAATTTCAGAGCGCTGTTACCGCGCTCGCTGATGAGCTGCCGGACGCCGCGCTTCAAACAACCATTGAAGGTGTTTTAAATCCTGCTTTAGAGGTTATTAATAAAGCCGACTCTTTTGACGACATCGTAAAGGGACTCAGCGGACTCTACGGCAAAATGGATACAGCCAGTGCGCAGGCAACGCTCGAAAAAATAATGTTTCTTGGCGAGACCTGTGGACGCATATCCAACACGCCGCAAGCGGGAGCTTAATCAATGGATTCCCAAATTTTAATTGACGCGTTCAAACTCAAACCCGCGCAAGCTATCAAGTTTATGCAGAGCAAGGGTTACGCTATATCTTGGAATTGGTTTGACACGTGGAAAGAGGCTCACGCAAAAGCCTTTACCGTTGCCAAATGTATGCAGCTTGACGTTTTAAAAGATATTCGCGCAATGGTTGACAAGGCTTTAAAAGAAGGCATCACGCTCCAGCAGTTTAAAAAAGAGCTAAAACCTCAGCTTGAGAAAAAAGGATGGTGGGGCAAAAAAGAACTCGTCAACGAAGAGACCGGAGAAGTCACCGAATACGTGGCCGGATCTCCCATGCGTCTTGAAACCATTTACAGAACAAATCTCCAAACCTCATACATGGCCGGACGTTATGAGGGGCAGATGGCTTCTGTTGATGATTTGCCGATTTGGCAGTACTTATCTGTAATTGACGGAAAGACAACCGACCGCTGCCGCGAAATGCACGAACGGGCATTTTACGCCAATGATCCAATATGGGATACAATGTATCCGCCGAATCATTGGGGCTGCCGCGCAAGAGTTCGGGCGCTCTCCGAGACGATGGCGCAAAGATATGGAGCGGCGGTTGAAAGCTCAAAAGGCAGAATCGTTACAAAAGAGGTTACTGTTGGTAAAGGAGAAGCGGCTCGCACCGAAACGGTTACAGGTCTCAAACTTCCAAACGGCCAAACTTTTTGGACAGGCCCGGGCTGGGATTATAATCCCGGGAAAGAGATGTGGGCGCCAAACCTTGAACAATACGCAGAAAGTGACGCGAGAACGTTTGTTACGAGCAGCTTTAACGGCCCTGCGTATAAGATGTTTGTTGACGCGAAGGGAAGCATCGGCGGATCAATACCTGTTGCTGTACTTCCTGACAAATATATGAAAGTCATTGGTGCAAAAACTAACATTGTAGAACTCTCATCAGCAACGCTCAAAAAGAACACCGCGCATCATCCTGAAATTCTTACGGATGATTATTTGAACTTGCAGACCATAATTGAAAAAGCTCAGACTATCGTCCAGGACGGAAAAAATACGATGGTGTTTATTGAGATGGGCGATAAGTTTTATCACGCTGCCATCAAGACAACACGAACAGGCAAAGGGCTATTTATGACATCGTTGAGACGAACGTATAAAAAAGAAATAGAGCGGATGAAAAGAGTTGGCAAAGTTATAAAGGGATAAAAGAACAGGCTTCGGGTGGGGCCTCCCATCAACCCCACATGGCGATCCGCTCTAAGCTGAGCGTCCTACGGCCGGGAGAATATCACCGTGTCACCGAAGCCTATACAACTAATATACGGATAAAATATGAAAAAAGCAATAGTAAAAATGGAAAAATCCTTATGATGCCCAAAGTGAAAGTGAAAATAGACTCCGTAGCAGATCGTTTTAACGCTCTGAAAAAAGCGGGCAAAGACCTCACAAAACCTCTAAACTCTATCGGCGACATTATGCTCTCGTCTGTAGAAGAAAACTTTAAACAGGGCGGACGCTTTTCTACTGCGGAAAGCTGGTGGGGCGGAAATAACCGCTGGCAGGATTTAGCTGAAAGCACAAAGGCTGCGCGTGAGAAAAAAGGAAAATGGCCGGGGAAAATACTTGATATGTCTCAAGGCGGACTCGCGGCGAGCATCTCAAAACAAATACAGGGAAACAAAGTCGCCATAGGTTCAAACAAAGAATACAGCGGAATCCATCAACACGGTGGTATGGCCGGACGAGGGCGCAAAGTAAAAATACCAGCCCGTCCGTTTTTAGTCATTCAAAATGAAGATGTTGAAGAGATGATAAACATTTTAGACAAGCATATCACAAAAAAATGAGGAGGCAGCAACACGTGAAACTATTAGACGCAGAAATTAGAATCGACCACCATAGCGTTAGGCATCTTGAATCACTAATAGACCGCGCAAACGAAGCCGCCTTGCGCTTTGAACAAGCGGCCGGATTATTTTCAAACGGCCCTGCATCAATAACAGAGGCACCCGCACCTATCAGCGCTCCTAAATGGCCCCAATTGAAACAAGTGCGCTTAACCCGCAGTAAAAGTACCGAGAGCGGCACATTTGGGATGCTCGCAATAGACGGAGTGCCGTTCTGTGTCACTTGTGAATGCCCGTGGAAAAGCAACGAACGCAATGTGTCTTGCATTCCTGTTGGACGTTACAGATGCGAAATAATAACTCGTGCGTCAAACGGCCAAAAGGCGTATGAATTAAAAAACGTCCCTAACCGAACAGGAATATTGATTCATCCCGGAAATACCATCAAAGACATAGAGGGTTGTATACTTCTTGGCGCTCAGTACGGAGATTTTGGCGGAATGCCGGGAGTAACCAGCAGCACCGTTACTACCAATCTCTTTATGGCGAACTTAGGCGAGCAACCTTTTGAACTCGAAATTATCAGTGCGTAAAACTCGTTTTAAACCTCTTTTAAAGGATAATTAAATATGCCTAAAACAACCTTTGGCAATGGAACAATCGTAGAGCCGGAGTTCTTAAACTCAATGTATTTCATAAACGGCGGGCACAAGCACAATGGCGGCAGTGAAGACGGGAACGCATCAAAGATTAGTCTGACAGATGCGGCAGAAGTTACGGGGATATTACCTGCGGCAAATATGTCAAAAGTTAATTTGACATCCGGCGAAGGGGTTACTGGAATACTACCTGCTGGAAATATCGGTCAGCATAATCATAGACTTTGGGACATAAACGGATATTCAGCAGGCCCGCTCCCCGCAATAGCTGTTGGAGTAAATGGTTATTCTCCTAATGGGATGGCAGTCGAGTTCTTGTATACGGGAATGCCTCTGTTTGATAACAAAATAATGGTTACTTTTACAACCCCACGTATATCAAGCGCGAATATTGAGTCCATAGCAACTACATCAAGAATAAACATTAATTTTGAATTTAGGGATAACGATGCCGATTATACACTTGGTTTCTTTTCAGGAAATATGCCGGATTGGGTTTCTCATATAGGTTTGCATAACGGCACGGAGTGGCGAAGGGTTTTTGCAGAATGGGGCTTTATGGTTTCTTCGGTCATAGCAGTGAGATGCTCTATAGACGTATCCGGTTTATCAGAGTGGCTACCATTAAGCGGGCTTATTGTAGACATAAGACCAACTTCTGTTCAGTGGGTAGCCCAAGGGGCTTAAAATTAAATTTCCTTTTCCCGCCTAAAACACCGTGACTCCATTTGGGCAGGGCGGGGTCACGGCACGCTTACGCGTAATACATAAAATGAACTATGCGCGCCGATAATTCACTTTAGTATGGCGGGAATCCCAGTTACTCTTATTGTACGCTTGTTTATAAAAAGATAGCGCTCAATCACAATGTCTACAGTAACGTCTAACAAAGTATTTGCTTTATCAAACCGACTTAGTGCTGCCTCGTATGCCTTCCCATAACCGATTTCCTGATCCCCGCCTATGCCAAATACATAGGTCGTGGTCACAATTCCCTCAACACGCTCAAGAGTGACCGTCTCGTAGTCTGCACTGGTAAGAGTAAATTGCGTATTGGAAGCCAAATGGTGTGGGGAATATGTAACGCATGAGGCAAAAAATATTGATACTGTTGATAAGAGTAACAAAAAGCACTGTTTCATAAATCTTAATCCTTTTTTGAATGGATGTAAAATCTTGTTAATTGACACTGAAAACACTGACCACAAAAGTAAACGCGCACCAACGGCCACTGCGAAAATCTAACCCTTTTTTTCTATGGGAGACGGAGCGCGGGATTCTAAGAGGGTAATTAGCCTGTTATTTAATTTACGGGATTCAGAAAGCTCCTCTTTAAGAAATACAATCCTTTCTTTAAGTTCCACAATCCTATCTCCATAGTCTTCGCAGGAGTAATTAGCGCGAAAAAGATCACCGCGCAATGTTTCAGTTTCTGCTTGAAGACGTTGAATTTCGATTCTCAAAGCTGGCGCATCTTGGTTCAAATCGAATGGCGGACGTGGCTCGCGGGCGAGCAATCTATGAATCTCATCTAATGGTTTTTCTATGTTCAGCCCGTCTCGGAATATTCGTTCAAAAAATTCGGTCGATGGAGAAATTTTACCGTCTTTCATTGCTTGTATAAAAGCTGAAGGAACATTCAATTTATTCGCTACTGTTTCTATGGTAGGTTCAAATTTCCCTATAAAAACACTTGCTATACCTGTCTGATATAGGCTGTTGGTGGTTCCAGTAAGAAGCCAAGAGGTATCTACTCCAATTTGGAGTAGTGTCAATAATACCTCTCGTGGTACCTCGCGCGTTTCATTTTCATAGTGATTATAGGTTGCTTGCGGGATATTTAGTAATTCCCCCATCTCTTTTTGTGAATACCCAAACAACTTACGAACGAATTTCAGTCTCTCTTGAAGCGCCATTTTGGAATAATTATCCTGTATTTTTCAAGTTTAGTGTTGCAATTATGCCAATTTGTTATTATATTAACATTGTTCACGTCCAAAAACTTCCAAAATGGAGTAGTCATGAGAAAGAAACTATTCAAAATCGCCCTCGCATCTGCCGGTATCAACCAAGCCGAATTCGCTCGCAGACACAAAATTTCAAAACCTGTTCTTACTCAGCAGCTTAACGGCAAGCCTGTAAGTCGCCGTATTGCCAGCCTAATAACTGATTTTATCGGCCAAGAGTTTGAAAACATTCAAACAATCCTCACCTCATCCAAGGAGGCTGCCTAACTCCATTAATATACAAATTGGTTTATCGGTTCAGTGTAAAGAAAGTAAAGCCGTTTCACAAAAAATTTAAAAAAGGAGAAGTGAAGATGGAGAAGAACGTTACTAAAAAAGAAGATTTGTGTGTTGTGAGAGTGGCGGACTCAAACGGGCTTTGGTTCTGCATTGAGGACTTGTGTAAGTGGTTTGGCGATGAGTTTATAAATGGTCGTATAGAAAGCCTAAATCTGCCAGACAGCCTAATAAAGCATTTAGGCGCACAAACAGAGGGCGGTTGGTGCGAAAGACTCTACTTGTATCAAAAAGCACTTTACATGGTTCTTTGTGATTCTCCTGACATACAAATCGGAGATTCTGAGTTTGGACAAAATTGCTTTTGTGAGCTAATACTTGCAGCATCGGACCATTGTTACTCAATAGGCAAGGGTACTCCTGCTTACGTACCTGGTTTGGCAGAATTAACAAAAGGGCTTAGGAAAGACCAATATCTAAAAGCACTTCTAACAGACACAAAAATTGGTGATGGAATTGTACGTCCTTCAGAGTATGTACTTGTAAAAGACGTAGCCAAATTTTTTGGTATGTCTGAAAAAGACTTCATTGCAGAGTATGAATTCCCCGAACAAATAATACACTCTAAGCGTGGCGGTATGATTCTTCGCAAACACGTTCCACTATCAGTAAATAGAAGGGGTACTGAAAATGGCCAAGCAAAAAATTAAAAAAATTGATGAGTTTGAAGCACAGTCGGATGAAGCTCTTACATACATATCGGTTGAAAAAATTATTGAAGGCAACCGCAGGCGTTCGTACTATGCAAAGCTAAAACCATTGGCCGACAGTATAAAGGAGATCGGCCAAGAAGTAGCAATACTTGTTACGCCTCATCCAACAGAAGAAGACAAGTATATCCTTGTGCAAGGTGGTCGGAGGCTCAGAGCTATACGGGATGAACTGAAGCGAGATACTATCAAAGCTGTTGTGCGAAAAAACATAACGAGCATTACTGTTTCAGAAGCTGCCGAAAATAATGAACGAGAGCCGTTTAGCCCGTTAGAAAAATTGGCTATTTATGAGGCGCTCATGGAAGAGGTTGGAGAGCGTAGAGGTAGGCCATCAGATGATTCAGATTCTGTGGACAAAGAAAATGTGCCTGATTTCGGGCACATTTTCCGTAAGGGTGAAAAAAGCCGTGATTTTGCAGCAAGGGTTTCAGGTTTAGGCAGTAAAGCTACGCTTGACCAAGTCAAAGCCGTTGCCGAAAAAGCCATCGGCCCAGTTAGAGAAGCCCTTAACAGAAGCGCAATATCCATCAACCGCGCTTACGAAATAGCTCAATGCCCCGAAGACAAACAACCCTGCCTTTTACGCCTTGCAAACAGTGACGAAGAAACTGACAAAGTAGAACTTCGTAAGCTGCTTGAGGAGATGCGTGAAAAGAAGCGTTTAGAGGGTGTGGGTATTAATCCTACAATAAAAAATAGCAAGGAGTTTCCTGTTGAATTAGAGGCTCGCTATCCTATTATTTATGCTTCGCCGGATTTTTTCAACGCCAAAATTAAAACGCTCTCAGAGTTTCCGCTTAAACGCCATGTAGGAATTGATAGCTTGGTGTTTATTGAGGCTTACAGTATTCATGCGCATAAGGCTTATGAGTTGGCAGCGGCTTGGGGCCTCTTTCCAAAAGATGTTATTGCGTTTTACTCATCGTCCTCCAAAAGTGCTATGCGACCGCTTGGCGGATATACAAAAGACGTGTCCTCTAAAATTATGGTAATATGCGGCACCCAAAAAGATGCGGGCAGGCTTTTCCGTAATGTAAAAGTTCCTTTTGCTGTTGAGGTGAAAGACACCGCGGCGCATCTTAGAGACTTTGTTAAAGATCGCTTTGGGCCGGAAGTTAAGAGGTCAATGTTAGACATAACGCTTCGCGGTGAGTATGTACGCCCTTGTTGGACAAGTTGTTTTGCCACTTTTAACTATTGTTTAGAATAGAGGTTTCTGTGGAGACATGGATAGCGCTTAGTGACATATCGCGGGAGCTTGGAATAACAACGCAGGATTTCCAAAATAAGTACGGGGATAATGTTTGTTGTGTGCAAGAGCCAGCCGGGCCGGAAGTCTTGTTTTCGTCTCTGCCTGTAAATATTCAAAAGCGCTGCCGTGCTCTTATCAACCGCGAAACACTGCCAATAGAAATCATTGACATTTGCAAGATTAATACTGGCAATGCTCAAGTTCCACCTGCACAAGAAGAAACACTCCCCGCAATTGCAATAAACTCAACAAAAGCTGAAATAGATATAGTATTCCTTGACCTATACAACAAGGCTCCATACTACAACAAGGAAATGTTTGACTACTATCACCCAATCATTATGGATTATCAGGAATGTAAAGAGAGTGTGTCTCTTCAAGTATTTGTTGAGCAGTACAACCAAGCGCATCCAAACAAACCACTTTCAGTCAAAACATTTTACAAAAAGCTCAAACTTTTTCGTGAAGGCGGCAAAGCCGCGCTTCTTGGTAATTACGGTAAAAATCGCGGCAGAACAACAGTTCCTGATTCAATGTACGAAAACTACAAGGCTTGCGTTATGATGAATGACGGAGTGTCAAAAGTAAAGGCGTGGCAAGTTGCCACAGGATTAGAAGTAGAGGCCGGGAGTAATTTTGAGCAACTTCCCAAAGTGCAAGCGCTTGACCGTCTCCATAAGCGTAAAGTTCCCAAGGCTGTTGAAACCTTAGCAAGAAAAGGTGTGGCTGTTTATAATAGAGAGTGCGCTCCTTATATTGAAAGAGATGATAGCGTGGTGCTTGCCGGAGAGTACTGGATGGCAGACCACTATCAGGAAGATAAATTTGTTATTGTTAAGGGATATAAAAAACCTCAACGTCCTTGGGTTACGGTTTGGGCAGATGTAAAATCTCGCAGAATACTTTCAGCTTACGCTTATATTGGCAATCCTAATTCTGATGATATTTTTACGGCGTTTCATGCTGCCGCGTCAAAACATGGTACGCCGCGCCACATGCTTGTTGACAACGGTAAAGACTTTCGCGCTCATGACCTTACAGGCGGACGCAAAGGCGGCAGACGTATTTCTTTGGCGCAGGGATTAAACATTAAAGTTCATTTCGCGATTCCTTACAATCCGCAAACAAAGCATATTGAGCGGCAATTTAGAACTTTACACGCAACCACATCCGTTTGGTTCAAAGGATTTTGCGGCGGGAGTGTTGACAAAAGACCGGAGCAGCTTGACGCGAATATAAAAGCAGGTAATATAGAGACATTTGAGGAATACGTAGAACGGCTTCAATATTATATAGACAACGTACAATCGAAAATGCCCTTTTCATCAGGCCGCCATAAGGGTAAATCTCCAGCTCAAATATGGAGAGAAGAATACCCGTTAGCAAGAAAAAAATGTAATATACCGGAAGTATCCCCAAAGCAGCTTGATCTGCTTTGTTACCGAACATCCAAAGATCTTACTATTGTGCGCGGCGGTATTAGGTATAGTGAAGTACGCACAACCTACAGGTCTGATGATTTATGGCAACATGATCGGAAAAAAGTATACCTCTCGTTCAATCATACTAATATGGAAATAGCCCACGTTTACGATGCTTCTACGCATGAGCTGCTATGTGAGGTAACAGCCATTTTTGATATTCCAATGCTTATTGAAGACGGAGATGAGGTTGGTCAAAATATGCTGTCAGAGGCGTCTGCCTCAAAAGGGCGTATTATAAAGTCTGTCAGAACAGCGGCAAAGCCTGGTGTAATCATGACCCCTGAAACTGCGCTTCGCGCACTCGGGGTATTCGCTTCTAAAGCAAGCAACGATGATGGCACAGAACTTCCGAATGTACACAACACAGATGGTGCTATTATGCTTACCAGTAAAGCCGGAGTTCTTGCTAAAATAGAAGAACAAAAACAAGAGGGTTTACAAGACTTGTCAATGCTTGGCTTAGACAAAATAGAAAAACCAAAAAGTAAGAAATCCTACGGTTTAGCGGCAGATCTTGAGGACGAAGAAGATGACTATTTTGGCATGGACGCAATGATAAACGCAGGATAACAATCGCAGTATAAACCGGATGCGGCTTAATCGCCGCTCCATCTCATAATCACAAAAGGAAGGGGTAGGAGTTATGGTACAAATCACAGAGTCAGCAGCATCAACCACAGCAGTAACAGGCAATCCGCAAGGACACGCAGAGTTTATCAGGAATCTCAAAAATTTCCTTGATGAACATAGTTGGTCAATTACCCAAATGGCTAAATCCGCGGGCATAAGTACTGCCACATTGAGCCAGTTTATAGCTGGCAAATATGAGGGTAACTTAGAGACTATTACCACAAAACTAAACACTGTAATGTCCCGTGAACTTGACAAAACTAAAATAGCGGCACAAAAGCCGGCGTTTGTTGAGACATTGGCGGCAAGGCGGGTTTTTGAGGTCGCGCGCAACTGCCACGTGGTCGGCGAAATTGGTGTTTGCTACTCTGCGGCAGGGCTTGGCAAAACAGAGAGCGTACGCGAATACGCAAAGCGCCACAGCGACGTAATTCTTATAGAGGCGGATCCGTGCTACACGGCTAAAATACTCTTCAATGAACTGCGCGATCTGGTAGGCGGCACTTCAACAGGCGGACTTCTCCATAACGCATTTGTCGAGTGCTGCCGCAGACTAAAAGGCAGTGGTCGCTTACTTATAATAGATGAAGCGGAGCAGCTTCCGTATAAAGCGTTAGAACTGCTCCGCCGTTTACATGATAAAACCGGAATTGGTATACTGCTTACTGGAATGCCTAAGCTGCTTGCAAATCTTAAGGGTCTCGCCGGTGAATACGCACAGCTTTACAGCCGCGTCGGTATTGCGATAAAACTTTCACCGCTCAGGGAGAAAGATGTATCAGTAATTCTTGATATGCTCTTACCAAACAGTAATGAAAAGTTAAAAGCCGCGTTCTACAGAGAGAGCGCCGGAAACACCCGTCGTCTTATGAAGATGGTTACACGGTCTAAGCATCTCTCGCGGGCACATAACGTAGATATAAACGAGAAGGTGGTAGAGGCCGCGGCAAAGTTTGTAAAGCTGGAGGTGATGTCATAATGACAAAAACAAAAGCCTCGCGTCCTCAAATCTCAATGATTCATACACTCAAAAGCAAGATCGGTTTGAGTGATGACGACTACCGCGCGATGCTTGAGGGTTTTGGCGTAGAGTCATCAAAGGATCTTACGAGTTTGGAGGCCAAAGAGTTTATCGAAGCGCTCATAAAATTAGCTGGGCAAAAGGGCGTTGTTTTGACTTTTCCAGCTATAAGATGCAGTCGCGGTTTTACCAAATCAGCAAATGGTAAATCTGCCAGCAGTAATGGCATCGCTTCCTACGCGCAACAGGCCAAAATTAAGCATCTTTGGTCTGCTGTCTCGCGGGCGCCGGAGCCTGATCAGCCGCGAGCGCTCAATAGTTTTTTGGAGAAGCGCTTCCAAATCAGCCGCTTGGAATGGCTGCCGCGGGAGCGTGTAGGAAAAGTTATACGCACTCTTGAAACTATGATCAAACAGCCTAAAGTCTCAAAATCTGAGGAGGTTATGAATGCGTGTTAAGGAACCATACGCCATAGAAGAAGAGGTCACTATTGCAAATAACCGTGTAACAAACAGTAGATATGTCTATGATAAAAACGGGAGTTGCCGAACACTTGTTTCGCGAGTTACCAGACCAATTGAGCCTGTAATAACTACGAAAAAGCAAACAGTAATTACTGTTGGCACAATTGCGTTAATGGTAGCCGCACATTATGCTTTACTTTTAATTTGGTTTTTAACCTCCTACAAGAAAGGTCTGTAAAATGACAAAAACAACGGATGTATTTACATCATCAGGCGAACAAATCCCAGAAGGCTACATGGTGGATTCGCGCGGTGCTTTGGTTCCAGTAGGCATCATAAAAGAGATAGATATAGAGCGCGACAGCCTTGTAAATGATATTGTAATGCGGGCCATGCACTTAAGCGAAGAACTCGCTGCTTTCAAGCGTCAGGCAATGGATGATGTTCTCGCATTTGTAGAATTGAGTGCAGAAAAGTACGGCGTCAAGAAAATGGGCGGGGTAAAAGGTAATATCTCTCTCAACTCTTATAATGGCAAATACCGTGTCCAGCGTTCAATCAACGAATACATAACCTTTGACGAACGCTTAGAAGCCGCTAAAATACAGCTTGATGAGTGCTTAAAATCTTGGACTTCGGAAGCATCCGAAGAAATACGCAAAATCATAAATTATGCGTTTGAGGTAGATAAAACAGGCAAGATAAGCACTCAAAAAATAATGGGGCTTTTAAAGGTTGATATAAAAGACCCTCTTTGGAAGCAAGCAATGAAGGCTATAATTGATTCAATTACCGTAAGCGGCTCCCGCTCTTATATAAGAATATATAAGCGTGTTGGAGAAACAGAAAAGTACGAACAGATTAATCTTGATATAGCGGCGCTCTAAAATGTTTGCAAATTCTTTTTTGGCTCAAATAGATATTAGTGACATCCAGTCGGAGGGTATGCAGCTAATAGCTGAATCCTGCGGCATACCAGATGCGCTAACACTCATGGAAAAGCTGCCGGGACTTGATTTATACGTCCCGGCAGCAGCCAAAAAGTACTATGATTGGGTTTGCGTCCACAAAAATTACACAGGCTACAACGCCGCAACATTAGCCGGACACCTCCGCTTAAACCGCGAAGATGTGATACGTATATCAAGGCAGCCCCCGCCGATGAGCGACCATGCCGCTAACGACTGTCTCATTTTGGTAAAAGAAAAATGCGGCGAGGATATAGCTGTACGGCTGATTCAAAACTTTCCTGGCTACAGATTTTATATCCCTATTAATGGCCTTTCAACAGCCATTAAAAAGTACATTGAACGGGAGTTTAAAGGTACAAACGCAAAAGAGTTGGCTTTAAACTGCGGGGTCTCGGAACGCCATGTTCGCAAGATAATCCGCGAGATGTACGACAACAAAGCACAACTATCCCTCTTTGGAGATCAATTGTAAAAATTTTAAAAATTCTCAAATCACATGATAAAAACGGTAGTTTTCGGTAAAAAGCGGTTGTTTTGAGAAATTTTGAATTTAACAATAAAATAGCGAATAAACCTTTGAAAAATAATAAGATGTGTAAAATTAAAAATTCAAATTAAATTCTCAAACTACCTGGAAGGCTATAG
>WRCH01000025.1 GCA_009784115.1 Chitinispirillia bacterium | reverse complement strand
CATCAGCTCTATAATTCTAACGCGATTATCTTTGTCAATCCCTGCAACAGGCTCGTCAATCAACAAAAGTTCGGCGTTGTTTGCGATACAGCAGCCGATTGTTAGAAGTTTTTGCTGACCGTAGGAGATTTCGCCCGCAAGTTCGTTTCGTTTTTCTGTTAGAGAAACGATATCTAAAATTTCATCTACAAGGCTGCGCTGATTTTTATCGGGGTAGGCGAATCTCTTTTTCTCAAGCGCGAGCAGGATATTTTCGTAAACGCTCATTTGTGTTGCGAGGCGTAAATCTTGGAATGTTCGTCCGATCCCAAGCCGGTTTACACGGTAGGGCAGGAAGCTGACTACTTTTTGACCGCGCAGTTCGACGCAGCCCTCATCCGGTTTTAGAAATCCGGAGATGATATTTATCAGAGTTGTTTTGCCTGAGCCGTTGCCGCCTTTTAGTGTATATATAGAACCTTTCTCAAAGCTAAAACTTGTTCCGTTGAGAACACGAACGTCACCAAAGGATTTATGAATATTTTTCAGTTCAAGCATTTGGGGCACTCCGGTTTGGGTAGCGTGGAGTGTTGAGAGCGGAGAGTGGAGCCAAAATCAACATCCGCCAAAAACGCCCGTACAACGCGTTTAAGCGCACTATCCCCAAAGCCATCAAAAATGGTTCCCGAGCAGTCAATCGACTGCTCAGCAGCCTTATTCGCGCTATAACGAGGAGATAAAAATGCTTGACAAATGCGGGGGGGGGGAGGGGTACTCTTTGTCAATTTACAACTCGGAATAACCGGCACGCAATTACGCATGGAACCCGCAAGATTGCTTATCCAATCGCAAGCCAAGAGGGTGATAAACATAATTGAGATAAAAATCAGAGAGTCAGCCATAATAATGTAATATAATAAGCGCTTAAATATAAGTGATACTAAATCAGGAAAATATGCGTAAATACAGCTTATGCGTATTAAATACATCAAGGCAAAGCGATGGGCAGTTTATCATGTAGATAAAACGGCCTCCGTTAAATATTTGCGCAGTACATTCATTACCTTAGTTATGTCAATCGGCTTACCGATATGATCATCCATGCCAACCGCGAGACACTCCTCTATATCGCTCTTAAACACATTCGCCGTCATTGCGACAACAGGCAGCTTTCCGCGCTTTCGCGGCGGCAGCGCGCGGATGCGGCGCGTGGCCTCCAACCCGTCCATTTGCGGCATTTGCAAATCCATAAACACAAAATCGTATTTTTCAGGATCCGCGGTGATAATATCTACCGCCTCTTTGCCGTTTTCGGCGCAGTCTATCAGAATCTCTGTATCTTTTAAAAGCAGTATTAATATTTCACGGTTGATTTTAAAGTCTTCTACAATCAGAAGGTGTTTACCTTTGAATAAACCGGCATCCGGCGCGTCGGTATCGCTGCCGCTGCCAATTTTGTGTTGTGTATCGCTCTCTTTTGAACTGCGCGTTACGTTTACAGAAAATATAAATTTAGCGCCATTGCCAAGCTCCGACTCTACCCGTATATCTCCGCCCATCGCTTTTACGATGCGCTTTGTAATGGCAAGCCCAAGGCCGGTGCCGCCGTATTCACGGCTCATTCCGCTTTCCACCTGAACAAAAGCGTCAAACAACATCTCCTGTTTGTCGGAAGATATGCCGATTCCGTTGTCTGTTACCTCTATGCGCAATTCGCATTGACCATTGATTTCATTTACTAAAGAAACATCAATATGGATTTTGCCGCCTTCGGGCGTGAATTTTACCGCATTAGACAGCAGGTTGGTTATTACCTGCGTCAGCCGCTGATCGTCTCCAAAAACATAGCGCGGTATTTTTTTATCTATATCAACGGTTACGGTCTGCTGTTTCTCTTTTGCGCGGAAATGGATCATCGTCAACAGCTTTTGAAGCATCTCCTCAAAATGATAGTCAACAGACGAAAGCTCTAACTTGCCCGCTTCTATTTTTGAAATATCAAGCACATCGTTTATTACGCCGAGCATATAAGAGGAGGCATTTTCAATCTTGTCAAAAGCCTGATTTTTTTCCTCTATGTCTGCGGTTTTTTTTCCTATGATAGTCATGCCTATAATCGTGTTCATAGGCGTTCGCATTTCGTGGCTCATACTCGACAAAAACTTGCTTTTCGCCAAGTTGGCGGAATTCGCCAGTTCAGTAGCCCCTGCCATCTTGCGTTCCATTTCCGCGTCTATAACGGTATTCACGCACATAACTGCCGCGCTGCGTAAAATATCGGCGCTGTTGCTGTCAAAATACCGTTTATCTTTACGATCTTCAAAAAGTACAAACCCCCAAAATTTATCATTTATGGATACGGGTGAGATAAATGCCGAAACAACGCCGAACTGTTTAAACATATTGGCATTAACGAGCTCATCTACAGGGCCGTTTATAACTTCGCCGCTTGCGAAAAGTTTCTCCCATTGCGGCGCGAATTCGGCGTAAGATACATCAAGCAGCTGAGGCGTCGGCGGAGTGGTGCCGCCGGACGCCCTGTCCCAGCGGTATATCATACCCGAATGGAGACCGTCCGGCATTTCGAAATTACGCCATACAGATAACCTGTCTAAATTCAGCATCTCTACAATGAGACTTAGTCCCACCGACATTGTATTTTCAAAAGTTTCCTTTCGCTGAGACAAAAACAGGATACTCATTTTGTTAAGCACTTCAAGCATTTTTTCGCGGTGTTTGATTTTATCGGCTATTTCATTATAGCTGCGCCTGTCGCGTGTATACCCTACCACAACATCATCGGCCATGTATTTGGTCCGTACAAGCGTAATCTCAGCGGGTACGAGCGTATTATCGCATGGTATAATATGAACCCAGTCAAAATTACAGTATCCCTCTTCAAACGCCTGATGAACAAGCCTTACAGCTTTCTTGCTGGAAAGCTCTCCGCAGGGCTGATAGAGGGGCGAGCAGCTCGTTATAAATTTGTCTCTATATTCCTGTTTGTCTTTAAATTTGTACAACCTTACGCCCGCTTCGTTGCAGTCTATTGTATTAAGATTTCTATCCCATATCTGAGCGCAAATCGGGGATGTGTCGAGCATCAGCATTAAGCGTTCATTCACATTCATGATTTGCGCAGACGCTTTTTTGCTCTTTATAAACAGTAACACGGTCACCGACAGCAGCACGAGCATAATTGTAATCAATACGATCAAAAATACCGCCCGCTGATTCGCGTGATACATGCGCTCCTCAGCCAATTTTCTTTCATAGTTGAATGTTCGGCTCACCCAATCCTTTTCAATTTTTTCGGTATCTATATAACTAAGCGCTTTGCTTACAACAGAGCTTAACATCTCTTCGTTTATGTTAAATCCAAAGAACGACTCAACTATCGGATAGTTGAATATAACATTAATTTTATACCCGATTTTTTCATGGAAATTGGTAAGTGTAAGAAACTCATACTCCGTTATCATCACGAGGTCAATTTCGCCGCTCTCAAGCGCGCCGAACATTTCACTCTGAAAACCATAGGGCTTTAAGTTATCGTTATTGGGGAACAGCTTGCGGTAAATACTCTCCGGCGCGGAGTTATCTCTTACGCCGACAACCGCTCTTACAACCTGATGCGGATTTAAATACGGATAGTCTGATCTTGATATAAGCGCGTAGCGGTTAGCGGCATAAGGCGACTTGGGCCATAAAAATTTACCTTTGCGCTCTTCGGTAAAAAGAAGCTCCGTAACCATTGCCGCTTTGCCGGCAGATAATTTTTCAAGTATCGTACTCCATGTTTCGCCGGGATGCGCTATGTTCTCAAACTCAATTCCGGTTATTAAGGCTATTTTAGTTAAAACATCGGGCGCAATCCCCTGAAATTCGTCCTCTTTGTCATTGTAAAAAGAGATAGGATAGTTATCGTTTTCAAGCGCTATGCGTACTTTTTTATTTTTTGCCGATAACTCATTTAAATAAGCCTTTTCCGCATCGGTCAATGTGTTGTGAAAACGGTATCTTTTATATTCGTTATTTCCAGCGTTGTAAAATTCGGTCAGTTTGTCAATTCCGCCCGCCGTGATATACTTGCTTACTGCCGATATGATCGGCTGCAGTTCGGAAATTGCCGTGCTTAAAGAGACAGGGGTGTAAACAAGCTGAAAAAGATCTGTACTCATCGTAAAATCATCGCCGTAACTCACTTCCGATACCGTTTCTCCAACAAACGCGTCTATCACGCCTGTCAACAGCTTTTCTTTCGTATTTTCATTATTTAACACATCCACAATTTCAATACTGAGTTCCGTATGAACATCTAAAATAGACTGGGCTGTAATTGTACCTTTGTAAAACCCTATTCTAAGACCGTTGAGATCGTTTAGTTCTATTTTTTCATTGCCGCGCGTAAAAACGCCAAGCCTCCGTTCCGCAATGGGGTAGGTCATATAATAAAGCCGCTCACGCTCGGGCGTTGGAGTCAGCTCACCGGTAAAATCAATTGTTTGATCATTTATCCCGTCTATCAGCGATCCCCACGTATGCAATTCATGAATAAAGGGAATGCCGAAGAGTTTGGAGAGCAGATCGCTCACCATTACCGAAAACCCCGCTGTGCTCCCATCCGGCCGCGTAAACGCTTCCGTTGAATACATACTCCCGTAAACAAAATTTTCCCGCGATGCCAAAAGCGCCTCTATCGCGCTTATCTCCTCTTTTGTTATACCGGGTATATTGCGGTAAGACGTTATCGCGTTTATAGCGTGAGAGGAGTGTTTTTGCGGCGGCGTACTTGACTTTCCGAAACAGACCGACGGGGCGGAAGCGATAAAAAATCCGACAAAAAGAGACAACACTGCTATTCGATTTCTAACTGCTGTCATCTGATAACTCCTAATGTTCTATATTCGATATATCAAGCAACTCATCTATCATTTTAAGTAAATTGCCTGACGCGGCGTCAATTTCGTCAACGTGTCTTTTTAGATCATCGCACATCGACAGCATCTTAATAACCTGCACCATACCTATAATAACATTCATGGGATTCCGCATCTCATGGCTCATGCGCGACAAAAACTCTTTTCTCACGCGGCTTAGAGATTCAAGACGCTCTTTGTCGGCAATTTTCATCTGATTTTCAACTCTCAGCTTTACAACCGTAGAGGTAAACGGCTTTGTTATAAAATCAACCGCCCCCAAAGAGAGCCCCCTCTCTTCGGCTTCAGAATTACTAAGCCCTGTTATGAATATGACAGGTATATTTTTTGCTTTTTTGGAATTTTTCAGAGCCGATATTACATCGTAACCGTCCATTTCGGGCATGATGATATCAAGCAAAATGACATCGGGCATATTCTCTTCTGCCGCTTTAACAGCTTCCCGGCTGTCTTTTACCGCTAAAACCTTATACTCCCCGCTCAAAATATTCGTCAGAACAATAATGTTTGACTTCTCGTCATCTACTATAAGTACGCATTTTCTTTTTTGGTTATCCATTTTCCGCCGTCAGCCTTTTCTTCAGTTCGGTAAGTTTTACAGCCGCGTGCTTAAACTCAAACTCTTCTATTTGCTGTGCGATTTCATCCGCTCCCGGCACCGCGTAAAGCGCGTCTAAAAACTTTAAACTCGCGGTGTCGTTATTTTTTAACAGAGGCTCCAATTTTTCAATCAGCGCGAGCGTTTTTTCCGCATCAACGGGCTCCAATGTTTTTACGCTCCTTGCTTCCGCAAGAAGCGGTTTGAGTTCGTCGAGAACTAATTTTAACTCCGTTTCGAGACTGCGTATCTGCTCTTCTGTAAGAAGGTTTTTTTCTCCCGAGAGCATTGTTTCCACTACAGCGGCTACTGTTTGCAGCTGCTTTTTGCCAATCTGCGCCGCGTTGCTCTTTAGCGTATGCGCCAATCTGTGCGCTGTCTTTATATCGCCGGCTTCAACAGCTTCAATAATTTTACTGTATGCGGTTTGGTTATCCTTTACAAAATTAATTTTTAGCTTATTCAGCATTTTCTCATCTTCGTCATACAACCTGTTCACATCAACATCTGAGAAACTTTCGACGGGAATATATTTTACAAGACACTTCCACAACTCTTTCGATGTAAACGGTTTGCCCAAACAGTCGTCCATGCCGTTTGTCCTGTAAAGTTCCAAATCGTTTGACATTATATTTGCGGTTAAAGCGACTATGGGGGTTTTTGTTCCCATAGCGGTTATTTTAGACGCGGCCTCTAAACCATCCATTACGGGCATGTGTATATCCATGAATATCAAATCAAACGGTTTTTTACCATATCTGATACGTTTAGAAACGAAATCTACACCCTCTTTGCCGTTATGCGCCACTACGGCGTTTAAACCCACCCGCGCAAGGTGACCGCAAATGACTTGCTGATTCAAATTGTTATCTTCACAAACCAAAATATCGCCATTAAAATTAGGCTTTTCAAATTCGTTAACCATAATTTTTTCAGACACGTTGTTAATATCATCAATCAACTCAAAATTCAGTTTAAAGCTAAACTTGCTGCCAACGCCAATCGCGCTTTCCACTAAAAGCGTACCGCCCATAAGTTCGATAATATTTTTTGTTATGGTAAGCCCCAAACCCGTACCGCCGAAGCGGCGCGTTACACTGTCGTCCCCCTGTATAAAGGGTTCAAATATCTTTGCGATCTGCGATTCGTCCATACCGATACCGCTGTCTTTTATCTCGAAGTGTATCGTTACATTTTTTGTGTCGCATTTGTCAACAGACGCTAAAAGTTTAACGGTGCCTACATTTGTAAATTTAACGGCGTTAGAGAGCAGATTGTTAAGCACCTGACGAAGGCGTACCGGGTCGCCCAAAAGTTTTTTCCCAACAGACGGCTCGGCATAGCAGTAGAGCATGATCCCCTTTTCTTTGGTCTTGGGGATGATTGCCGATTGACAATGCGCAAATATGTCTGTTAAATTAAACGGAATACGCTCCAATACTACTTTACCGGATTCAATCTTTGAGATATCCAAGATGTCGTTAATAACTTTGAGAAGCCACTCCGCGCTCTCCTGTATGTTGTGGAGATACTCTCTTGTTTTTGGAGCGATATCACCGTACTGCGCAAGCTCCGAAAACCCGATGATGCTGTTCATGGGCGTTCTGATCTCATGGCTCATGTTGGCTAAGAAGATGGACTTAGCCCTGTTGGCGTCTTCCGCGGCGTCGCGCGCTTTGTTTATCTCGATGATTGATTCTTTTATCTCCGTAATATCAATGCACTGTTCAATAAAAACCCGTGAGCCGTCAGGCCAGTCCATAAACCGGCTTGAGATTTTGTAATGCCCCTGCGTTTTAGGATTAAAAAATTCCCATGAGACAACTTTATTTGAATTTACATCAAGATCGTTTTTGGGGCAGAACCCGCATCGTCCCTGGGCCCCGTCAACAATCATCTTCCAGCACTCACGGCCTATAGCGTCATCTGTAAAGCTAAACTCTTTCTTAAATGTTTCATTGAGATAGATAATTTTATCAGATTCAATCTCTGTAATAATCAGCATGGTATCCATTGACTCCAACAGTTTTTTCATCACGCCGTGCATTTTGTTTATTGCAAGCAAATTGTTTTTTGCTTCGGTTATATCAGTCTGCGCGCCGGCAACGTGAACGGCATTGCCGTTTTTATCACGTATGGTTTCTGATATTGCGTGGTGATACGCGTATTCTCCGTTTTTCTTTAACATCCGGTACTCTATGTCGTAAGGCGTTTTGCCGGTTAAATCTGTTAGATGTTTTGAGAATGCGTCAAAAACTTTTTCTCTATCGTCAGGATGCACCAAATCGATCCAACTGTCGATCGCGGCGGGCAGGTCGCCTTTGTTTTCAAATCCAAGCAGCTTGTTAAATTCATCCGACCAGATAATTTTATTTTTAATGTTAAGCGGATCTTCCTTCTCAATTTCTATCTCCCATAAAACGAATTTGGCCGCTTTTACTACTAAGTTCAACGTTAAAAGCTGGGAATTGTTTACATTGTTGATACGCGCAAGCTCCATCTCCCGCTCACGAATTTCATTCATCATATTTTCCATACGCTGTTCAATGATTTTGGAGACAAATTTCGCCAGTATAATACAAATCATATGTACAAACAACGTTATCACCGTTACTAAAAGGATGAAAAGCCATATTTTACTTGTATCTTCGACCGCGTAAGTACCGACAAACAGCATGCCGACAATTTCATCGCCGATTCCGTAGAGCGGGGAGTAGCCGGCGATAATATCTCTGCCGAAAAGCTTTATTTTACCGGTATATGATTTTCCCGAAAGCACGATTTGACCTATTTTTTCATCCGCTTTTGTTCCTATAACATACTTTCCGTCGTCACCCAAAATTGTTGTAGAAATACGTTCGTCATATCGGAAAATAGATACTTCACATCCGGTAATCATTTTTAACCGATGGACAAACTCCTGTTTCTCCAACATAAATCCCAAAGATACGGCGCCTATGATATTCATGTTGTTATCATATATCGGCGCGGCCGCAGACACAGCAAGCTGTATGGTAGGTCCGTGTAAAATATACGCCTCGGTTTTTCCGGAAAGCGCCGACTTTACATGAGGCAGATTTGAAACATTGTCTCCGTAGTTATTGAGTTCGTTCGTCCTTATCAAAACCACGCCGTTTTTGTCCATTATAACACAATAATCAAACAGCGTCGTGGACTGTATCGTGTTTGCCGTACTTACTATCTCATTGCGGTCATTACTTGAGATGGCGTCTACTAAATCCTTATTGTTAGCGATACCCAGCGCCGCAAAGCTCGCTATTGACTTTAAATAATTGATCTCTTGCCCAACCACATTTGCGGCCACATTAACTTTATTGTGCGCGGATTGACTTTTTTCTTTATTGTAAATTACAAGCGCAGAGATAAAAAATGCGACGTTGCATATAAGCGTTGTCGTAATCATGGCAATAAAAATTCGTCTTCTGATTTTCATAAAAAGTCCCTCATAACAATCTCTTTAAGCCCAAAACGGATCGCTGTTTCACTTAGAGTATCCAAGTCTTCCGCGGTTTTTATAACAGCATACATATCAGATTCAACAGTAAGAATAAGAGGCTGCTTCGCTAAAGGTAAAATATCCGTTGCCGCATAACCGATTTTTGGACTGCGGGGCAGACCGGGCAGAACCTCTTTTGGCGGGGTGGCGTAGTCGGGCAGACTCTCTTTTAGAAGAAGCTCGCAGTCAAGCGCGTAAAATCCGGTGTTAAACGGTAAAAATGCGCCGCTCGTTTCATCTTTAACCAAGCGTGTGGCGTCATTGCGGATATCCTGCTCGATAATACAGGTCTTTGAGCCGCCCTCTTTTTCAACCGTAACAAATGTGCCAAAGGGGTCTTTAGGCTCAAAAGAGGTACGCGGAATTCCCACGCCTACGCAATCATGCTCCTTTGCCGCCGCGGCCATAAGGGAGAGCATGCGGGGTTCATAAATCGCCGTTCCCTGAACGATCAAAATTTTAGCGCATCCAAGCGAAGCGAGCCACTCAAGAGCGCTTGGCGTATCTGCGTTCGGTTTTTGCTTTAATTTCATAAGAGGCCCGCCGGTTTCGTCAGGATTAGTGACAGGGATGGGGCGGCCGTCAACAATTTGAATTGCGATCTTGTCTTCAGAGGTGAAGTGTAAACGTTCGTCCTGAGCAATGACGCGCAGGTTTTTCAGACCAAAATTATTATGCTCTTTTAAAACTTTGGGGATTACGCTATGAGTAAGAGAACCTTGCGGGCCGGTGGTTACTATAACCGGAATGTCAATCTTGGCTATAGAACAGATCCAGCCGATCATTGCGAGATTGATTTGCAGCGCACCAAAATCTTTGTAGAAATTTTTAAGCGGATAAGTCGCTTTAGTGAAATCGCGCAGATCGTCTGCGCTAACTCCCTTGTTAAGCAAACTGAGCCGCAGACGCTCCCCTTCTCCGCCGGCTGTGAACACTACGGCAAATCCGTTAAGAGAAGTAAGCCCGCTTTCAAGCGCGCTGTGATTCAAAACCTGAGGGAAACTCTGAAGCGCTCCCTCAAGCAGATGTTTTGCGTTTTTAGCGTTTTCGACGGCACATTTGCCCTTTAAAAGATGCTCTTGGAAAACCTTCGGCGGGAAATGCCGGTTCATATAGTCAAGAAGAGAATCTGTTTGAGCAGTATCAAGAGATTCTGCATTGTAAATGTTTCTCTTCAATGTGTCGATTGTCCAGTTGCTCACATATAATCCTTTTTTGGGATATGGCGGATCTAAAAAATTTAATATATAAAGCGATTATACTAAAATACACTCTTGCAAAGGTAATATAACAGTAAAAAGGTGAGGTTATTTATGGATGAACAAAAACAGCGGTCAATAACCAAATCCGCAAATAAGCTGAAAATAATTCTTCCCATATACGGAGAAGCTAACATACAGGCGCCGTTTGCTCACGCGTTAAGGCTGGCGCAGGCGTCACGGGGTTCGCTTGAGATCGTGGATGTAAGGTCAGAGGAGGAAGCGCTTGAGCACATAGGGGTTAGAAATCTGCTCGTAAAATGGGGGGTACTTTTGCCCGGAGCGCACAGAAGTGATGTTGAAGAGGCAGGTCTTAACATCAAAAAGATAGTAAGAACCGGCAATAAACGCAAAGAGATACTCAGGCGGATGGCAAAAAGAACTCATAATATGCTTGTGGTGGGAACAGAAAAACAGCCGGCGTTTCCATTTTCATCATTCAGAAATCTGCCGGAAAAAATCGCGGCAAATTTTAAAGAAAATATTTTATATATTCCATCTGACGGAAAAAATATTATAGATGAAAATACGGGTGAATTGACTTTGAAAACGATATTGATCCCTGTCAAAAATAAAAATTCCTATACGGCGGCAATGCAGTATCTTAATCAAATACTCTCTTTTTTTCCTCCAGTCAGACCCGCGGTAATCGGAGTTCACGCCGGAGCGGCATTTCCATCTATCAAAAGGCCGCATTCAAAAATATGTCAATGGCTGCAAACGGTAAGGTATGAAGAGACGCAGGAGGCGATACTGCAATGCGCAAAAATTTACAATCCTGATCTGATAATTATCCCTGACAAAACAGAGATGAAATTAACCCGTTTTTTGAGAAGAAGCTTGACAGAGCGCATAGCGCGGGAGGCCGCGTGTCCGGTTTTAAAGAGTGTTTACAAGTGAATCGAGCGCGCGCTTGCACAAAACTTCCTTTTTGTGCTTTTTGCCGGATTTGCGGCTGTATTCTGTTTGGTCAAGAGGAGGAAAAAGGCCGAAGTGGATATTTGTGGGACAAAAAGGTTCTATTGGGGATGATGTTATGTGCTTTAACAAAGCGCCAAGCGCGGTTTGTTCGGGCGGTGATGTAAAGTTTTTAATCCCAAGTTTTGAGGCAGCAAAAACGGCTGCCAAATGTCCTGTCGCCACACTCTCCGTATAACCCTCGCTGCCGCAGATCTGACCCGCTAAATAGATATGAGGATGTTTGCGAAAGGAGAGATCGCCATTTAGAAGTTTCGGCGAATCAAGATAAGTGTTACGGTGGATACTGCCAAAGCGCAAAAAAACAGCGTCTTTTAGTCCCGGTATAAGCCTGAAAACTTTTTGCTGATGAGGGATTGTAAGCCGCGTTTGAAATCCTACAATGTTATAACTTTCAGCGGAGGCAGTCTCTTTACGTAATTGACAAACAGCGAAAGGCCGTTTGCCGGTTCTTGGATCAATCAGCCCAATCGGCCTCATCGGCCCAAAGGCAAGGCAGTTGTAGCCGCGCTCAGCCATAACCTCTACGGGAAGACACGATTCAAAAAAAGCTGCGCTCTCAAAACTTCTCGCAACTGTCCTGTCTGCTTCACGCAGAGCGTCATAAAAAACACGGTACTCATCCTCAGAAAATGGGCAGTTAATATAATCGCCTTCGCCCTCTTCTCTTCGCGACTGCTTAAACGCGATACTCATATCTATTGATTCTGTCTCAATAATCGGCGCTATAGCGTCATAAAAATGCAAGTGGTCGGATGAGAATTCGCTCATCAGCCAATTTGTAAGTTTTTCAGAAGCGAGCGGACCGGCGGCGATGATACAGGCGTCATACCCATCAGGCGGGGAGGTTATCTCTTCACGTATTAAGTTTATTGATGATTGCGATTGCAGCATATTCAGCACGTTGATAGAAAAACGCTCTCTGTCAACAGCAAGAGCGCTTCCCGCCGGAACAGCATTCGCAAACGCGGCGTCAAGCAGCGGACTGCCAAGTATCATTAACTCCTTTTTGAGCAGTCCGTGCGCTGTTGGAAGTAAACTTGATTTAAAGGAATTGGAGCATACAAGCTCTGCCGGGTGATCTGTTTTATGAGCAGGGGATGACCACGCCGGTCTTGCTTCGTAAAGCGTGACGTCAGCACCAAGAGCCGCGAGTGTGAGCGCGGCTTCCGATCCCGCAAGCCCTGCCCCTATTATTGCGACTTTTGGCATACCCGTATTCTCCTTACTTTTACTTAGGGGAGTTGCGCCTTTCACCAGTTACGCAATCGTTTTATATCCGTTTATCTGCTAATTTAAAATTGGGTATTACATAACTTAATTAAATTTAACCAACACATAAAAAATAATGTACGGGGCGCACTTAATCAATATGGAGAATTTGCCAAAGGTATTGAATTTGTAGCAAAAAATAGCCCTACGTTCTTAAAACGTGGGGCTTAATTTGGTAGTTATATTTGTTAATGCTTAGGTTTTGTGGTTAGCATAACGTCTGTATGTATTTTACACAGCTAAGGTGTATATGGTATCAATAAAAAAGTTGACGTGTAATAAATAAAAAATTTTACCGGGGGTGTACCGCAAGATTTTAATTGCCACAACCAAAACCACATTATATAATTATAATGAATAAGTGTCTATGTATCAACAGAAATACAAGAACAATTAAATAAAACAAAACTGGGTAGTTTATCCATGTTTCCTAAAATATTAGAGTTTAAAAAACTTTCGCGCGTACTTAAGATAGACCTCGCCGACAGAAGAGCGCTTTGCGCCGCGCTGGTCTCCGTCTTTGTTGGATTTAATATTTTTGCGGTATGCGTTTTAGCTCTTTGCGCCGTTTATTTTGAGCCGTTTCAGTGGTTCGCGTTTTTGCCCGCGGCTATTGTGATGATTCTTTGGAACGGGTATTTTTCCATATCCATCTGTAAGCAGATAGCCGACGATCAATCTCAAAGCGCTAAAAGCCAAATACTCTCCCGCAGGTATCAGAACACCACAAAATACTTTGAAAGTATTTTGCAGGATACCTCAGACATTATAATTTCGCTTGACAAAGATAGTTTTATCTTAAAATTCAACAACGGCGCGCAGGAGCATTTCGGCTACGCTCAGGAAGATATCCTGGGCAAGCCTTTCGAGATACTTTTCTTTAATCCCGAAGATAAAAAGACGGCTCATCTGCCGGCAAGCGACGAAACAAAATCGGTAAGCGCAGAAATTCCGATGAAAACCAAGTGCGGCCAAAAGATAATTGTCAACATGACAATGTCAAAAATGAAAGACGGCGGATTTGTAATAACCGGGCAGGATATTACAGAAAAAAAGATTTTAGAGGAGCAGCTTCAGCAAAAAAATGAGCTCCTTAACAGGCTTGCCATCACCGATACCCTAACAGGGCTTTACAACTGCCGCCATTTTTACAATGTAATAAAAGGCGAGCTCACAAGGCTTAAGCGCTACCCGGGGCGTATTCTCTCTTTAGTCTACATTGACGTAGACAAATTTAAGGAGTATAACGATTCCGAGGGCCATCAAAAAGGCGACGACGTCCTTAAATCTTTGGGCGATGTGATAAATCTTTGCATTAGAAAAGATGTAGACGCGGGTTTTAGATACGGCGGCGATGAGTTTGTAATCATTATGCCCGACACCCCTATGGATCAGGCGAAAATAGGTGCGGAGAGAATTCAAAAACAGTTCGGCGCGTTTAAATACGGCCAGACAAGTTTGTCAGTAGGAATTACCGAAGCGGAAGCGGACGATGATGAAAAAAGTTTTGTACGCAGAGCCGACTTCGCCATGTACCGCTCTAAAAAGAGGGGGAAAAACCGCATCACCCTTTCGCACGAAGACCTTGACGAGATTCAGGAGACCGCGAACACATAAACATAAGTATCGCGCCGGCGGCGGCTACGTTAAGTGATTCCGCGCCGCTCTCAGTAACAGGAATACGAACCGTACGACTGCCTGTATCAATAAGTTTTTGACTGATTCCAGCCCCCTCGCTTCCAAGCGCCAATATGTGAGATTTCGTATCTTTAAAGTCAAGCGGCTCATCCCCGCGAAGATCGGCGCAGATAAGCTCATAGCCCTCTTTTTTTAGTTGGTCAGCCATTTCAAGATAATTACCGCTTCTCCTTATCCATACCGAAAGTAAAGAACCGGCGGTTGACTGAACTACTTTGGGAGAAAACGGGTCGGCGCATTTGTCACTCATTATGACACCGTTGTAACCTAAAGCGGCGGCGGTGCGGATAAGTGAACCGATGTTGCCCGGATCCTGTACATCCTCAAGCAAAATTATTTTATCTCCCTTTTTTTCGGGGATATCAGATGTATAAACGTATGACGGAATTTGAACCAGCGCCGCGATACCCTGCGGTGTACGGGATGTACAGATTGATTTCATGTTTTGAGCGGATAACACGCGGACAGCGATACCGGTATCACCGTAAAGAGAGGCGGTTTCCTCTATGCAAAGCAACTCTGAAATGCTTGAACGGCAAAAGGTAAGAAGCTGATCAACAGACCTCTTACCCTCAGCAAGAAAATATCCGGCGAGACGCCGCTCTTTTGGCAATGATAATGATTTATACCATGATATTGGTTTCAGCTATTTGCTCTTCTTTTCCTTGATACGTGTCGCTTTACCTGTGAGCTCACGGAGGTAAAAGAGCTTTGCGCGGCGCACGCGGCCCTGCTTCAGCACCTTTATTTCGGAGATAAGAGGTGAATGCGTTGGAAAAATACGCTCAACGTATACGTTGCCGCTTGATTTACGAACAGTAACAGTGGAACCGAGTCCGCTGCCGCTTGTCTGAATCACAACGCCCTGAAACTGCTGAACTCTCTCCTTGTCGCCTTCACGAATCTTAAAAGAGACATTGATCGTATCGCCGGGGCCGAAATCTGACTTGCGATCTGAAAGCTGTTTTTTCTCTACTGCCTTGATGATGTCTGACATGACACTCTCCAATTGTTTTGAAATATGTTTTAGTTAGTTATTTTCTACTTTTTATTAATCTTATCCAATAGATCCGGACGACGTTCTTTTGTTATTTCCAATGACTTCTGTTCTTGCCATTTTTTTATATTCGCGTGATGGCCGCTCAGTAAAATTTCCGGTACTTTCATCCCCTCAAAAACTTCCGGTCTCGTATACTCGGGATGACTTAACAAACCGTTATAAAGCGAATCCGCCTCTGCGCTTTCACGGTTTCCCAAAACTCCCGGGATAAGTCTTGTCACAGCATCCACAAGTACCATCGCCGGGATCTCACCGCCGCTTAACACATAATCGCCTACCGAAATTTCCATATCAACGTAAGCGTCAGCAATACGCTGATCAATCCCCTTGTATCGTCCGCAAAGAAGTATTAGACTGCTTTTTTGGGCAAGCTCCTTTACAGTGTCCTGATCAAGAAGTTTGCCTGTTGGCGTAAGATACACTACTGTCGGTTGACTTGCGCCAAGCCGCTCTTTCGCCGCGTTAATCGCTCTCGCGAGCGGTTCCGGCTTAAGAAGCATTCCGGCGTCGCCGCCGTAAGGATAGTCATCAACCGCCCCGTGACGCTCATCATCAGAGTAATCTCTAATATTGTGCGTACTTATTGAGACAAGCCCCTTCTCCACAGCTCTATTGATGATGCTGTCGGAAAAAGCGCCGTCGAACATTCCGGGAAAAAGCGTTAAAATATCAAAGATCATATAGTATAGTTAAAGAAGCTCTTCTATATAAGTGTCGCTTACAATAACGCGCTTCTCCTCTGTATCAACCTTTACTACAGCCTGCTCGCTGTACGGCACAACTATTTCGTGACCGTTTGTAAGAGCGATCTCAAGAGCGTCCATCGACGGCAAATTGACAACATCTTTCACTATGCCGATCTTCGCGCCGTTTGATTGATTGACAACCGCCATCCCTCTTAGATGGAAGTGGTAAAACTCACCCTCCTCCAAAGCGGGAAGATCACTCTCGCGGATGTAAACATTTTCACCCTTGAGTTTTTCCGCTTCTGTGCGGTCGTGCGCTATGTCAAACAGCCCGATGTATCCCTGCTGCTCACGAAAGATCACCTTTTCAAGCGTCACTTCACGGCTGCCGGCTTCGCTGTCGCCAAGCCTTACCAAAAGCGGCGGCTTTAAATCATCAATCGTTTCGCCGAAAGGATACAAACCGCAATACCCTTCAAGGCCGACCGCCCGCTTTACAACCGCAATAGCAACGAGATCATGCGCCATTTTTACCTGCCCTGAATTGGCATGAAACAGCCGTACAGACAAGGCATGTCTTGTCTCTGCCTGTCTCTCGCCCGCGCTCTCTTACTCCGCTGCCGGCTTCTTGTGAACTTTTGGCTTGCGCTTGCGCTCAGCCTTACGCTCAATACCTTCCGCGCCCTTTTCCATCTTCTCAAAAAAACGATCCTGCTTCAACAGGTTCTTAACTGTGAGAGTGGGAACAGCGCCCTGCTTAATCCAGTGAGCGATTCTATCTGTCTTAAACTCAAAAGTCTTTGGGTTTGTCTGAGGATCATAATAACCCAAAGTCTCCAAAAACTCGCCGTCACGCGAAACTCTGCTGTCTGCGGCGACAACACGATACTTCGCAACCTTTTTTCTACCACCACGGGCCAAACGAATTTTAACCGGCAAGATTCTCTCCTTGCGATAATGTAAATTATTTATTTAAAACTAACTTCTTTTCTTATGTACGGACGGGGCTCTCCACCGCCCGCTGTTTTCAAAACGGTGACAAATTACGCAGCGCCGCCGCTCCTCCGCGCTTACCGGAAATCTTATTCATCCTCTTCATCATCGTTTTCATCGTATCAAACTGCTTCAACAATTTATTGATATCCTGAACTGTCGTCCCGCTTCCGGCGGCAATTCTTTTTTTGCGGCTGCCGTCAATTATTACAGGCTTCTCCCGCTCCCTCACTGTCATCGAACAGATGATCGCTTCTATCTTACCCAAAGCGTTGTTATCAATATTGGCGTCTTTTATTTGATTCCCGATTCCCGGTATCATCGCCAAAAGATCGCCAAGCGGCCCCATCTTTTTAATTTGACGCAGCTGATCTAAAAAATCCTGCAAGGTAAAAAGATTGCGCCGTATCTTTTTTTCTAACTTCTTATTTTTCTCTTCGTCAACAGTTTCCTGAGCGCGCTCTACAAGGGATACTATATCTCCCATTCCCAAAATACGGGACGCCATACGCTCGGGGTGAAAAAGCTCAAAACCATCGGGCTTTTCACCAACACCTATAAACTGAACCGCCGCCCCGGTAACATCAAGAATAGAGAGCGCCGCGCCGCCGCGGGCGTCGCCGTCCATCTTTGTAAGTATCGCGCCTGTAAAGCCGACCTCTTTATGAAACTCAGAGGCTGCGTTTACCGCGTCCTGACCGGTCATAGCGTCCGCTACAAAAAATATCTCGTCAGGCTTAACAGTTGTGCAGATCTCCTTGAGCTCCGCCATCATCTCTTTGTCGATATGCAGCCGACCCGCGGTATCAACAATCACAAGCGATGCGTCGTCGCGCTTTGCCGCCTCAACCGCGTCCCTCGCTATCGCAACAGGCTTTGCGCTGCGATCGGCATACACCGGGATCCCAAGCGCTTTGCCGAGGGTTTCAAGCTGATCAACAGCCGCCGGTCTGTACATATCGCAGGCAACCATAAGCGGACGGTGCCCCTGCTTGCGGAAGTGAAGCGCCAGCTTCGCGCAAGCCGTAGTTTTACCGGAACCCTGAAGTCCGCTCAGTACTATGACATTCACCCTGTTGGGGTGAAATTTTATCTGCCGGGCGCTCCCTCCCATAAGGGAGGTGAGTTCATCGTGTACTAACTTTACAAACTGCTGCCCCGGAGTAATGCTCTGCAGCACCTCCGCCCCAAGAGCTTTTTCCTGCACAACGGCAGCGAACTTCTTTACAACTTTATAATTGACATCCGCTTCAAGCAGCGCGCGCTTTACATCACGCACCGCTTCAGAGATATTCTCCTCTGTAAGCTTACCGCGTCCCCGCAGCTTCTTAAAAATTGAATCAAATCTGTTTTGTAATTCTTCAAACATCTTTTTTTAACCTTTATACAATCTTTTGAAATTAATTTTTGGAACACCCCTTACACAAGAATTATACTTAATTCGATTATGGACTCATTCTATTTCATGTCTGCCGCGTATCAGGAAGCCCTCAAAGCGTTTGACGAAGGCGAGGTGCCTGTAGGCGCTGTTATTGAGAAAAACGGGCGTATTATCGGCAGAGGCTATAACAGAATCGAGGCGCTCGGCGACGCTGCAGCTCACGCGGAGATCATCGCGATAAGCGCCGCCTCCGCCTCTCTTGAAGACTGGCGGTTAGACGGCTGCACCCTCTATGTTACGCTTGAACCGTGCCTCATGTGTCTTGGAGCGATCATGCAATCCCGCATAAGCGCAGTCGTTTACGGAGCGAAAGACAGCAGGCTGGGGAGTATCGACAGCTTCATATACCGCGATGAGGTTGAGAGATCATACCGATCATTTCCGGCAGTTACGTCAGGCGTTATGGCGGATGAGTGCGGCGAGCTTTTGAAATCGTTTTTTAAGATGCTTCGGAATAAAAATATCCCCAAAACACCCTGCCGTTGAACAACCCTTCAACGCTTTTTGCAAAAATGTCGTGCGTTGCGGTGATAAAACCCTTATATTGATATGTAGAGGAAAACTTGAGTGAGCAAAGCAGACAGCCGTGCGCGGTTCAGAAATTGGTTGACATTTTCCAAAAGTGTTTGTACCATATATAGACGGACTCAAGAACATCCCGCATTGTATACTGTAGATTAGTTTAAATTGATTTATTACAATATATAGATAGGCAAAAAAAACTTATTCCGGGGAGATTGCACATGCAAAAACACTCTGCAGGCATGAATAGCAAGAACTTGTTTTCCGCGAGCTTTTGGGCTTGTATCGTTTTGCTGGCCTTTGTGTCGGCAACAATTGCCGCGCCGCACGACGGCGATGAATTTGAACTTGAACAGCCGGACGGTTCAACTGTCCCGGTGATCGTTTGGGGTGACGAGTTCTATCAGACCGTCGAATGCCCCGAGGGGTTTACGCTCGTCCGCGACGCGAGCGGCTGGATCACCTACGCCGCGCTTTCGGCTGACGGCAGTGAGTTCGTGTCAACCGGCGTGCGCTACATGGGCCCGCAGAGCACCGCGCCTTTCTTCACAGAGAGAGGTTTGCGCATAGACAGGGAATCCCGTGACAGAAAAGCCCGTCAAAGGAAAAATGAGCTTGGCGTAAGGGACGAAGATAACATCCCAAGAGACAACCGCAGAAACCGCAACGACGGCACTATGGCGCCGGCGCCCGCTCCGGATGATGACGACGAAGAGTTCCGCTCTTTGGCCGGTTCGGTTTTGGGTCTTGCGGTTCTCATCGATTTTCCCAACCAAACTTCGAATATCACTCACGCGGCTATGACAGATTTCTTCAACAGAGTAGGCGGCGTTAATGGTAACACGGCTTCCGGTTCAGTCCGTGACTGGTTTTTTGACGCTTCCGGCGGAACTTTGGATTACCAAAACAGAGTAACCCGCTTTTTTAGAGCCGCCAATCCCAAAAATAATTATGACACGGGTACAGGCTACGGAAACGTGCGTGTGCTTCTCGGAGAGATCTTCGCACAGCTAAGAGAAGATGTTGAAAGAGGTACAGGCCCAAACAGTGAGATTCTTTGCGGCATAAGCACAGAGTCGGGCTCCGGTACCGCGAGCAGTCCCGCTGTTATAAGGGCGACCAATGTGTACTACGCCGGTTCACCCGCGGCCGGATGGGCCAACGGTCTTTGGCCTCATCAGGGAACATACAGCGGAAACAATAGAGATATAACTATCCCGGCAAACAGATGCGGTCCCAATACTGCCGCGAGAACCGTAAGAATAAGCCGTTACCAGCTTACAAGTCTTGGAACCGGCAGTAATCCGCCCTCTATCGGAACCACCGTGCACGAAAACGGTCACATGATAATGAGATGGCCCGATTTTTATAACTACGACAGCGAGAACGGCAACCGTAACGTGGTCGGCAGCTATTGCGTTATGAGTTCGTCTAACGGCGGCAACCCTCAGCAGCCTAACCCGCACCTTAGAAATTTGGCCGGCTGGATAGACGTGATTGATATCACAAACGCAAACCAAGTATACACACAGGAGCTCAACGTCGCGCAAACAGCCGGCAACCCAAGAATTTCAATGAGCAGGACCGCTTATTATTTCCAAAGAAACAATAACGAGGGTTACTTTATTGAGGGTAACAGACGCGTGGGCCGCAGTTCAAATAAGCCTGGTGAGGGGCTTGTGATATGGCACCTGCACAGATCAGGGCAAAATACTTACGCTAACAGACCTAATACCGCCAATCCTCACCCGCTTCTGAAAGTTATTCAGTCGAATCAGCCCACTAACACAGAGAGCGCTTTTTCGCAGGCTATCGGCACTAACGCCAACGCCCCTTTTAACGGAACGAGAAATGTGTTCCATTCAGAAAGTTCTCCGCGCGCAAGATACTATGACGGAACTCTCTCTGCGATGAGAATTACGGAGATATCAAATATTAATACTTCCGCCGGTACCATATCATTTCGAGTCGGAACGGGAAGCGGCACGACACCGACTACGTACACTATAACATTCAACCCCCAAGGCGGTACCGTTACACCAACAACCGCAACAACCGGGACAAATGGAAGATTGACAACCCTGCCTGCGCCTGCAAGAGCCGGATTTACTTTTGACGGCTGGTTTACAGCGGCTACCGGCGGAACGGCTGTGACGGCAGGTGCGGAAGGTACTGTATTCACCGCGAATACAACTATTCACGCACGGTGGACTGAGATTCCGCCGGCTACTTTTACAATCACATTTGACCCCCGAAGCGGTACTGTCACCCCAACAAGCGCGGTAACAGGAGCAAATGGAAGATTGGCAGCTCTGCCCACGCCAACAAGAGCCGATTTTACTTTTGACGGTTGGTTTACGGCGAGAACCGGCGGGGAGCGTGTAACGGCTGGTGCGGCAGGTACTGTATTTACCGCAAACACAACCATCTTCGCGCAGTGGACAGCGATTCCGACTTATACAATTACATTTAACCCTAACGGCGGCTCAGTTACTCCAACAAGCGCAGTAACTGGAACAAATGGAAGATTGGCAGCTCTGCCCGCGCCAACAAGAGCCGATTTTACTTTTGACGGATGGTTTACAGCGAGAACCGGCGGAACAGAGGTAACAACAGCTACAGTGTTTACCGCGGCCGCAACAATTTTCGCACGGTGGACGGCGATGCCTACTTACACAATCACCTTTAATCCCCAAAGCGGTACTGTTACACCAACAACTGCCGTAACGGGAACAAACGGAAGATTGGCGAGTCTGCCCGCGCCAACAAGAACCGATTACGAATTTGACGGCTGGTTTACAGAAGCGGAAGCGGGAACAGAGGTAACTACAGCCACTGTATTTACAGTTAATACAACCATCTTCGCGCAGTGGACGGCGCTTCCGACTTATACCATCACGTTTGATCCTCAAAGAGGCTCTGTTGCCCCAACAGGCGCTGTAACCGGAACAAACGGCATGCTGGCAGCTCTGCCCACGCCAATAAGAGCCAATTTTACTTTTGACGGATGGTTTACAGAAGAAGCCGCGGGAACAGAGGTAACCACAGCCACCGTATTTGACGCGGATGCTACCATATTCGCGCAGTGGACGGCATTCCCGATTTATGCCGTAACCTATGACGCAAACGGCGGTAACGGTACGATGGATGCTTCAAGCGTAATACAGGGTCACAGTTACACAGTAAAAGCAAACGCGTTTACCCGCGCCGGTTACGAGTTCACAGGCTGGAACACCGTTGCCGACGGCAGCGGAACAGATTATGACGCCGGTGCGCAGATCAGTGATGTTACAGCGGATGTTACGCTTTACGCCGTGTGGGATTTTATTATCGCCGTAAAGTCACAGGATAGAATCATCCCCGGCCCTCAGCAAAATAATCAAATTGTAATAACAACGCCTGTCACAGTACTCGCAAGTGAATTCACCGCGGGGCCGAATCCTGTAGCGAAGTCGGCGGAATCCGTGACTTTCTTCCGTCAAGGCAGACGGATACAGGACGCGTCGCTTACTATTTACGATGTATCAGGCAATGTTATTAACAAAGTAAAAATTACCGATAAAGCGCTCAGTTCATCTGAAAGACGCCCTGTAGGTTCGTGGAATTTGACAGACCGCAGAGGACGCAAAGTGTCTGAGGGGACGTATCTTGTGAGAGGTTTTGTCACAGACGCCGACGGCAATAGAGAGCGTATCTCAATGGTTTTCGGTGTGCGGTAATTTCTATTGTAATCACGTAACCGCAGAGACAGGGCATGCCTTGTCTCTGCTCTGCTACGAAATATTGTGGGTGTGATTAAGGCTGTCTTAATACGAGACAGCCTTAATATTTAATTAAAGGGAGGTTTGCTGTGTCGAAAAATCATCGTAGTGTTATTAGTGTTTGTCTGACTGTACTATGCGCCGGCGCTCTGTTTTTTAGCGCGGTTGCTCAGCCTCCTCAAACTCAAATGCGCAATATCACCACCATGCAGCTTGTTAAGGATATGGGGATTGGGATTAATTTGGGGAATACGTTTGAGTCCGCGTGTAACTATCACAATCAATCAGATGCCGACCGGCCGGCCGGACCTCCTAACAGGAGCAGCTGCTGGATTGCCAATAATGTTAATGCTTTCGAAACGGCTTGGGGCAGCCCGGCTATTACACGGGCGATGATTCAAGGGTATAAAGCTTCGGGATTTAATACTGTGCGCGTGCCGGTTGCCTGGTCAAATTTGATGACCCGAGATCTGACAGGGTCGGTCGGCAGTTTAAGTGCCGCTGCCGGTTCCGGCGATCCGTTTACAATAAGCTCCGCGCTTATGAGCCGTGTTCAGCAGGTTGTAGACTGGGTTTTGCAGGAGGATATGTATGTGATCCTTAACGTTCACTGGGACGGCGGATGGTGGGATTATTTCCCGACAGACTCCGCAATATGTATGCAAAAATTCGAGCGGATTTGGACGCAGGTCGGACAGCACTTTCAAAGTTACGGCGACCGCCTGATTTTCGCGTCGCTTAATGAAGAGGGGGGCTGGCAAAGAGTTTGGAATAGATGGAGCAATGCAGGCGACAAGCAGCGCTCCTACAACCTTTTGAACGCCATCAACCAGCGATTTGTCACACTGATCCGCGCGCAGAGCGGCAATAACCCAAACCGCCATTTGCAGGTTCAGGGCTATTACACCGACATTGATCTCACGGTGGATCCGATGTTTAGGGTACCGACCGACCAAAGGGGTACCGGTAATAACGCGCGGGTTGCCGTCTCTGTCCATTATTACGACCCGTTCAGTTTCACCCATCTCGAAAGAAACGAAGAGTGGGCGCAGATGACCTTGACTTGGGGAACCGCCGCGGAGCGCAATCACCTTAATGCTCAAATGGATAAATTAAAGACCCGCTTTGTTGATAACGGCGTTCCTGTTATCATAGGTGAATACGGCTTGGCGGTTCACAACCCGCCAAGAGCCCAAAACCAAATCCGTGATTACACACTGGCGGTGACAAGAGCGATGTACGAACGCAACATGCTTCCCGTGCTTTGGGATGTTCAGCTCAATGCCGGAAACGGTGAGATTCTCTATTACTACAACAGGCACAACGCAGCATTCGTTGATCAGCAGATGGTGACAGGTTTCAGGAATATCACAGCTCCGTACACTTCCGTCAATCATAACAATGTCTCAAAGTCATCGCCGGCAGTCAGCCCAAAAGTCTCGTTAAAAGGTAAAACGCTCAACGTATCATCCCCTGAAAATGCCGGTATCATGCAGGTAAGAGTGGTTGACGTAAAAGGGAAAGTACGCGCGAATTTCAAAAGTAACGGCGGCGGCGCGAATTTCTCATTGAGCAAGATGCCCGCGGGGCGGTATTTTGTGGAGGTTAAATCAGGAAATTTTATAAACACTTCATCAATTGTTTTAAAGTAAAGGAGTTTTTGGTTCATGAAAAAGTTGTTCACAGCAGCAGCAGTAATAATCACCGTTACAATGATGACGGCGTCAGTTCAGGCAAACATGACTACCCCCCGTTCATTAGACTACGCGGTAGCAATGGGAATGGGATGGAACCTCGGCAACAGTCTTGACGGAATGGGCGGCAGTAACCTGCAGGGGTGGGAGACGTCTTGGGGTAATCCGATAGTCACTCAGGCACTTGTCAGCTCAATCAAAGAGAGAGGCTTCGATCATATCCGTATCCCATTTACAATTGATAACAGAGGGACAGACCGCGGCGCGGCTACGCCCGCAAGTGAGATCAGGTGGGTCATAGACGCGGGCTGGATGGCGCGGTACAAAGAGGTCGTGCAGTGGGCCTTAGACGCGGATCTTTACGTTATGATAAATATTCACCATGACTCTTGGTACTGGTTAGGCAGGGCTCACGGCCAAAATCCGATGGGCGCTCCCTGGAACGGTCAGACAGATCAACCCCATTACCGCAGATTTACCGATTACTGGAAGCAGCTTGCGGAGCTCTTTGCGGACATGCCAGACGCGGTTATGTTTGAAACGATTAACGAGCCTGAGTTTAATGATAACGGCGGCGACCCAAGCGCCGAAAATCAGCGCAGACTTGACGTAATCAACAAAGCCGCTTTTGACATTATCCGCGCGACTCCGGGCAACGAAACAAGGATGATCATTATCCCGACTTGGAAGACTAACCACGAGGCGGTACACAGTCAGCTTACCAGTAACTTTATATTAGGGCTTAACGATGAAAATATAATAGCGACAGTCCACTACTACAGTGAGTGGGTTTTCAGCAACCCACTCGGCAGAACGCGCTTTGACGAAGAGCTATTTCAACAGGGCGGTCCCGGCACAGATACCCGTACCGCCAGAAGCTCGGCGGACGCTTTTTATGATATTCTGCAAACTCACTTTATCTCCAAAGGTATTGGCGTGAGTGTCGGCGAATGGGGACTTCTTGGTTATGATCATGACCGCAATGGGTTTTCGATGCAGAGGGGCGAAGAGCTTAAATACTATGAGTATATGATGCACAAGGCTCGTAACGCGCAAGGCGTCAGTCTCTCATTTTGGGACAACGGCTCCGGTATAGACCGCAGAAGCGCGAATTTGGAGTGGATAGTTCCGCAGATGGGCGAAATGCTTTTAACAAGAGCGCGCACCTCTTACTCAACGGGACTTAACACCCTCTATTTCCCTCACACAGGAGCACAAACTGATGCGGATATTGCGCTGACCCTCAACGGCAATACCTTTACCGGTATAGCGGGCCTAACGCGGGATGTTGATTATACTTATAACCCCGGCAACAGCACGGTGACTTTGAAAACGGAGTACATAAACGGGAAACTCACCAGCGCGATGTCAGCCGGCCAATACGGCACCTTTGATACTTTAATTATGCAGTTCAGCGCAGGGCTTGAATGGCATCAATATCTTGTGAAAAACGGTACGCCTGTATTTTCCTCGGCCACCGGCACAAGAAGCGGCGGCATTACCATCCCGGCTGATTTTAAAGGAAACTGGGTACGCAGCGTTACTGCGTTCAGAGGCGCGGCCCCTGCGGTAATCACCGGCATCAGAGGCAGCACGTGGACCGCGAGCGCTCCTTGGGAAGACGGTTTTCGGGTAGGCGGCAACCATACAGGATGGTGGCCGTTTTTGGAGTACGGCGCCGCGTATACCACAAGTTATACAAACAATAACTTAATCCTGCGTTCCGGTTTCTTTAACAACACTGTGCAGGATGGCTTGAACACGGTAGTAGTTGAGTTTCAGGACGGTTCAAGAGTAGATATCCCCCTCACCGTATCGGGTTCTGCGGTTACTGTAGGCAACTCGTCTATTCTGCCCTCAAACCGTATAGCCGCCGGCGCGCCGAGACCAATGCTTGTACGTCAAGGCAGAATTCTGCGCTCCAACGCTCCGATACGCCTGTACTCTGTGAGCGGTAAACTTGTTGCGGAGTCATCAGCTGTTACCGGTGCAAACAATAACGCTGTTACGCTAAATATGTCACGCGTTCCTAACGGCTTTTACATTGCGAAAAGCGGAACTGAGAATTTGAGAGTCAGGTGGCAGAGGTAGTTGTTAGAAATCAAATATTATAATAAAAGGGAACGGCGTAAATGCCGTCCCTTTTTTTGTGCGGCAGGCTCTTCCGCCCCCCTTTAGCGGTGTAATATCCTGGCCGGAGACAGGGGGCGCGCGCGCCCTCCTAAAATCTCTTTCAATATTAATTACAATATCTATTGCCACACAATCCGCGCAGTAGTATTTTTTATTGATACCTGATATTCTGTAAAAAAGGCGAGGCGATGACAAGATATTCAGTTTACTACGCGGGCGAGCTGGTAAAAATTTACGAATTAGACGAACCGGTTATTTTTATCGGGAGACTCCCTGAGAATCATATTCCCATCTCCAACATGGGAATATCCCGCCGTCACGTTAAAATTGAGCAGAACACAGACTACACCTATATGCTCAGCGATCTCAATTCGCTCAACGGCACACTTGTTAACGGCGAAAAAATTAAAAAGAAAACTCTCGTTCACGGCGACAAGATCGCTATCGGCAAATACATCATTATTTACGAAGACTGCGACGGCAGCGAACCGCCCGCTCAAAGCATCGCGGTTCCGCGGGAAGAGGAAGTGAGCGAACGCGTAAAGGGCACCGCTGTTCCGGCAGGCTCCATGATGAAGAATACTATCGCTCAGCCCGCCGTAGAGGAGCAGGCTACAAAAACATCCATAGCCGCAGCCGCCGACTCACCGCAAAGCGGCGCTGTATTTATTGAGACCACGCGCCACGTAGTTTACAAACTCGACCGTGACTATCTCACTATAGGCTTTGATGATGAGGATGATATTTACGCGTCGGGTTTTATGATAACCCGGGCGTTTGCCATAATAGAAAAACTTGACGACGGCTTTTACATCAGCGTTCAAAAACTAATGTCAAAAATTAAGGTGAACGGCAAAACAGTAAAGAAGCACCGTTTAGAACACAGAGACAGGATTGAGATCGGGTCGAATACTTTTCGTTTCATGGAAAACGGGTAATTTACAATGAGAATAGCATTTATTTCCGACATCCACGCCAACCTTGAAGCGCTCCAGGCTGTTTTTTCCGATATTGACAGAAACAGAATAGACGAGGTTATCTGCCTTGGAGACATAGTGGGCTACGGAGCCAATCCAAATGAGTGCGTTGACATTATAACAAAACGGTGTCCTGTTACGCTTTTGGGTAATCACGACATTGCCGCGATTAACCTGGAGTATACTCATAACTTTAATATCCACGCCCGCATAGCGATTGAGTGGACATCACAAACGCTGACCGAGGCAAACAAATCTTTTTTAAAAGCTCTGCCTACAAAAAAGACAATGGACGCGCTGACGCTTGTACACTCTACTCCCTACGAGCCGGATATGTGGTACTATATAACCTCGCTTGAAGAGGCGGCGTTTAATTTCCAATTCTTTACCACCCGCGTGTGTATTGTAGGCCACACTCATATCCCGATGATTGTTACTCTTGAGGGTGAAGATATCCGCACGCATCAGGAGAAGTATGTCTCTTTTAAAGATAAGGATATGATGCGGTTACTTATAAACTCCGGCAGCGTAGGTCAACCCCGCGACCGTGATAACCGCAGCTGCTACGGTATACTTGACACACGCGATGAGTCGTTTACAATCCGCAGAGTCGCCTATAATTTTATGAAAGCTCAGGAAAAAATGAGAAAAATAAAAATGCCTGAGTTTTTGATTACACGGCTTGGTGAAGGAAGATAAAAAACAGGCGTTCCCCTTTAGGGCGCGCCTGTTTTCCTATAGCCTTCCAGGTAGTTTGAGAATTTAATTTGAATTTTTAATTTTACACATCTTATTATTTTTCAAAGGTTTATTCGCTATTTTATTGTTAAATTCAAAATTTCTCAAAACAACCGCTTT
>WRCH01000024.1 GCA_009784115.1 Chitinispirillia bacterium | reverse complement strand
GACCTTGCAAGAGGTACCACGGTGGTTTGAAATATGACCCCATAGAGTGAAGGTAGCTTTTTTCATACTTCAAACGCAACAACTCTAAACTCACAAGCATAACATAATATCTGAAATCATCTAAGACATAAAAAATGTTTTACACATGATGGCAGATTTGTCAAAATAAACAGAAAGGGTGCGCAAAAAATAACGCATCACGCGCCTTTGGATAAATTACGCGCAACGCCGTATTTGGCAGAATTAATAGAATCCGGTAAATCTATAGGCTTAGACAATGTGGAACATAGGTATTTCAGGCAATTTGCATATTATGAGATTGTTTTTAAATTAGGAGATAAATGGTATGCAGGAGTGTTAAATATAGGAATTCATAAAGATAACACAAGCAGTTTATACGATCTCAATCCTTTTACAAGGATAGAGAAAGCAGGGCCACCCTTTCGGGAGTCCACGATTCAGGCTAAAAACCCTACTACGTGGAAAAAAGACCCTGTTTCTATCCAGTAACAAACAAAAAGAACAGAAACATCCCCGCGTCGACAGATGAAAAATCCCCCGCCTGTACGTCCGAAACGTAGCGTGGGGTAGCTTCCTATATTTGGAATGTAACAAAATATATAGCAAACGAAACTATAGCGGGAGTATTACTTGTACTATGGATGCAAAACCCCCAACGATACGCCCAAAGCGGGCACAAGCCTGACTCCCACTATATCTAATAATATAACCGATTTATCCAAAAAAGTCAACACATAAAAACTATTACAATAATCATCGAATGAAAGCAAATGTCACGCCTAAAAACCTTTAGTTTATAACGCAGAGATTCTCTTCTCCAACCGTTTTTCAGATATCGGATATAGCGTCTTCACCTGCTGAGCAAACAGGCTTATTTCAAATTCACGAATCATTTGTGACAGTTCATCTATAGAGCGCTTTTTACCGATATCATCAACACTATGAATATCTGTTGAAACCCCTTTCAACTTTGTTTGATAAACATGCAAAATCGCTGCGTTTTGCCTGTATTTCGAAGGTTCACAAACCGCCTTCTCTATCTTTGACAAAAATACTTTAAGGTATCGCGGGTATTGTAAAAAAATCTCTATCGTAACACTGTTTTCTAATATGTCAACAAAAAACCTTTTGAGATCATTTTCGAGCTGATTGACAATGTCCGGTGACAGTTTTTTCTTTGACGCTGATATGCGCGAACTGTTTTCTGTAAATAAACTCAGCGATTCTTCAAAAACGGATATCGTGCGGAACCCTATGCCTCTTAAATTAGCTTTAGTCTTTTCTATCAGCGCGTTAAATTGCTCCTCAGTTCTCGGCGTATCTACGTGGTTAAGGACATTATTGCAGATCATCTCATAAAGTTTCTGTTTAAATATATCCGCGGATCCAAACGGCGAGCACAGTAATTTCGTTTTCGCGTTGAATGAAAGATCACGCTCTGTCCAAGCTAAGTCTTTTTCTACCGCTGATTCAAGCAGAAGCCTTACTCCGCTTCTGTGAGCAGTGTCTGCCTGCTCTTTTGAGGGGTAGAGGACGAGGTCAACACAGTTATCTTTGCTGTCTTTTGATTGACTGCTTGGAATTAACGCCTTGTAGCCTTTTACGCTGATGCCGCTTCCGCCGCTTTTAGAACCTATGTCAACGGTAACGCTTAGATTTTCATCCGGCCATTTTTTTAATCCTCGTTGACTGAAATTCTGAAAAGTTTTTTCCCAGGGAGAATTGCCGCGTTCTACAGGGCTGTTTTCTATTTGCTTTAAGACATCACTGCTCTGTCCGCAGGCTATTGTTTTGCCGTTTTCGTCCTTTATGTCAAGTTTAACGTTGAGATGTTCAGCGGCTCTTTGAGGGTCAAGCAGGGCCGGGTCTATTTTTACCCCCAAAATTTTATTGATTACTTTAGAAAGTGAGAGCGCAAACGGTTCATCGGTAACGCTTAATTCTTTTGACAGGCGCAAAGCATTCTCGTTTATCGGTATAAATAATTTACGTTGATCTTTAGGTAATCCGTGAATTAAATCCTTTATTATATGGGGCCACAATGCCGGAACAAGCCATCCGATGCTGTTTTTTTCGATGAACGGCAGGACATTTTGAGGCAGTGTAAGTGTGATGCCATCATTTTTTTCTCCCGGCTCAAAAGCGTATTTAAGAGAGAAATTTTTATCGCCGATCTGTACATGATCGGGGAAATTATGCGCCTCAGGCGGAGGCTCAGTTTCCATAATGTCATTTTCGCCAAGATAAAGAAATTTGTCATCCCCTTTAGCTTTTATCAACTTATTGAGTTCGTGGATTGATGAAACTGTTCCAAGGCGATTTTTATAAAAGGTGAAAAGCGCTTCGTCTCCAGCGTAAAGGGTTCGTGAGCGGATTTTTTCTTCAAGAGTCGATATTTTATTTTTTAATTCACGGTTGTGTTTGTAAAATTTATGATAGCAGACAAGATTCTCGTCTATGAGTCCGTCCCTTATAAAAATCTCTGACGCGTGCTCCGGCGCGTGTTTACTGTAGACAGCGTTTTTTCTTACGGCAAGCGGCATCCCAAAGAGCGTTACCCGTTCTGTCGCTCGTACCGCGCCGGTTTCAATATCAAAAAACGGCGATTCAAATGTATGCGTACAGAGCGGTCCGGCAAGCTCCTCAATCCACTGCGGTTCAACGGCGGCTGCGGTTCTTGCGAAGAGTTGGCTTGTCTCTACGAATTGATGACACATTATCCACTCAATTTTTCTTTTGGCAAGTGATGAGCCGGGGAAAATCACCACATCTTTGCCTCTTGCGGCTTTGTATTTTCCGCTTTTATTATTTTTATCGAAATACGCGCATGTGTCAAGCAGTCCGGTGAGAAGTGACCGATGAACCGCGGCAGGCGGCGCGGGGGTCTCATTTTCACTGTAACCTTTCATCTGTGCGAGCGTATCGTCAAGCTGCCCGTGAACGTCATGCCATTCGCGCATTCTTGTGTATGATAAAAAGTGCTCTTTGCAGAACCGCCTCATGCGCCCTTGTGTTTTTATTGCGTTCCATTCGCTTTTAAAAGTGTTCCAAAGATTGATATATGTGAAAAAGTCTGAACCCTTATCCGTAAATTTAGCATGCTTAAGATCAGCTTCAGCCTGTTTGTCAAACGGACGTTCCCGCGGATCAACGATTGAGAGCGCGGCAGCGATAATCTTAACCTCTTTTAACGCGTTCTCTTTTTGCGCGGCGATGATCATCCGTGAAATATGGGGATCGAAGGGAAGTTTAGCCATCTCTCTTCCCATTTTAGTAAGACGATTTTCCTTATCAAGCGCGCCAAGCTCCCTAAGTTTTGCATATCCTTCAGAAATAGCCTGTTTTGACGGTGATTCTACAAAAGGGAAATTATCTATATCACCAAGATTAAGATCCGCCATTGTCAATATCACCCCGGCGAGATTAGACCGTTTTATTTCGGGCTGTGTGAACTCATCTCTTGACAGATAATTTTCCTCAGAGTAAAGCCTGATACAAATTCCATCCTGCACACGCCCGCAACGGCCCTTGCGCTGATCCGCGCTCGCGCGGCTGATAGGTTCAATAGGCAGACGGTTTGTGCGCAGGCGGGGAGCGTAGCGGGAGATCCGCGCGAGTCCGGTGTCTACCACATAGCGGATATTTGGGACGGTGACGGATGTCTCCGCGATATTTGTACATACGACAATTTTTGTCGTATTGCAAGCTGAGAAAATCTCGTCCTGCTGCGCACGCGTGAGCCGTGAAAAAAGCGGCATCGCCTTAAACCAGTTTCTTGAGGATAAACTTTCAAGTTTATCACAAGTTTCACGTATATCTCTCTCCGTAGGCATAAAAAGGAGCATGTCGCCGGGGCCGTATTCATCAATAATATCTGATACCGCTTGAACGGCCGTCTCTACATAACTGCTGTTCTCATCATCCTCAAGCTCTCCCCGATAAAAAACTTCGATAGGGTAGAGCCGTCCGCTTACTTCAATAATAGGAGCGTTTCCAAAACTTTTTGAAAAGAGATCTGAGTCAATTGTCGCTGATGATATAATAACTTTGAGGTCGGGTCTTCTCGGCAGGAGCTGTTTAAGATATCCCAAAAGAAAATCGATATTAAGACTGCGTTCATGCGCTTCGTCAATTATTATCGTATCATATTGCAAAAGTAAACGATCATTTCGAGTCTCGGCAAGAAGAATCCCGTCTGTCATAAACTTTATAAGCGTATCCTTAGACTCTTTCGTCCCAAAGCGAATCTTATATCCAATTTTACCCCCAATCTCGCCGCCAAGCTGCGAAGCGACTCTCTGTGCAATTGAAGTCGCGGCGATACGCCGCGGCTGTGTGCAGCCGATTTTACCTTTTACCCCCAAACCCGCGTCAAGGCAAAACAGCGGCAGCTGCGTAGTCTTTCCCGAACCGGTCTGCCCGCACACGACAATCACCTGATGTTCTTTTAGCGCGCTGATTATCTCAGCGCGTTTCTCAAAAATTGGAAGTTCCATGTCTAAAAATATATTTTTCATAATGTATTATTAAGTTTTCTGATGGTTTTTATTTTTGGCTGGAGACAGGGGGATACTTCCCCCTTTATATTTGATTTTGACTTTGACTTTCCACAAAGGAGTTTCCGATGAATTTCATTTTAGTCTATATCACCGCAAAAGACAAAGAGCAGGCGTTGTCAATAGGTAAAACATTAGTAGAAGAGCGCTTATGCGCATGTGTAAATATTTTGGATTCCATGACGTCAATATATCAATGGGAAGGAGAGATAACAACAGATAATGAGGCGGTTCTAATCGCCAAGACAATCACCGAAAAATTCGACGCTCTTCAAAATCGCGTTAAAGAGCTTCACACGTACACCTGTCCGTGTATTGTATCAATACCGATATCAGACGGAAGCGCGCAATATCTTCATTGGTTAAAATCGTCGTTGTGACTATTCTGTTCTTATAACCTGCACTAACCGCGCGGTTATTGACCCTACCTTAAGTTTAGACCTCGCCATTACCGGCACTCTGTACTCATCGTCCTGTGAGATCCATACTGTCATTTGGTCGTTTTTGTTAAATCGTTCTCCGTCGCCTGTGAGTGTTGGTTCAACCATCAAGCTTCTGTATCTTTTGCCGCCTGCATTTACCCGCTCCTCTTTGCGTACCCTCATTCTCATTGGCTGGACTCTTGGTCTTGTATACATATTTATTGAGAAGGAGTCACCCACGTTTAAATCCATTGTACGCGCATAGTATAATACGGATACGAAGTTATGGGTGAAAGGGGGAGCCTCAATCTCAGTAATTTCGTTTTTCCTGTTTGTTGCCCGTCCTATAATAATTCGTTCTTTTTCATTATCGTAGATGAGATACTCATCTTTTCTAAACTTTTTTTCGCGGGTATGCTGTTCAAAGAATATTGGATAAAACTCCTTTGCGTCTACCCATGTTATTGAGTAATCGCGTATTCTGTAGATGGAACTCACAAAGTTATTTGAGATCATTTTCATGCCAAGCCGTATGTTTCCGCTTGCCGGGTCAGGCTCCGCGGTAAGTATCATGAATCCCGCTTTCATGGGGCCCCATTGCACTTCGTAAATTAGCGTCTCTTTGCCCCAGGGCGATTTTCCTGATTTGCGTGAGGAGCGCCCCGGTTTTACGCCGAGATGGTAATTTTTCACAGAGTCAATAAATGATTGTGAAAATGCGAGGGCGTCTAATTCTTTGGACGCGTCCTGCCATTTGAAATTTTCCTCTTGATCTTGGGCGGCAGGCGCTGTGTTTAGGAAGAAGAGAAAAAACGCTGTGAGAACTATAAAATTAGATGTATACATTGAAAATCTGCGTTTTTTCATATTGACATTTGCGCCTTTCTTAAATTTCCTTAAAACTTCGGGATTGAGAAGTACGCACCGGATTTTGGTAAATTGCCGCACGGCACGAATTTACACTGTGCCGCTAAGCAACAGAGCCGGCCCTACGTGCAGTTGCGTGCGGCACAGTGTAAACTCGTGCCGTGTACCGTTATATAAATATATTAACAATAACCTTGCCGTTTATTAAGGTGGCAATTAAAGGCCGCAACTCCCGGCACACCGACTGCACGAACCATCGTGAGGCCGCTGTGCCGGGAGTTGCGGCTTAAAAAGAGCTGCTATTTAAAAACTTGATTAAACTTGGGCAAATTAGCATCTTTCGCCGACAATATGGGTTCTTTTACCGGCCACTCTATCCCAATATCGGGATCATTCCAAATAATACCCGCGTCATGCTGCGGGGAGTAGAGATTATCCGCTTTGTACGCTATCTCGCTGTTGTCTTCAAGAGTGCAGAATCCGTGGGCAAATCCTCTTGGAATGAAAAGCATATCGTAATTGGCGGCGCTCAAAGTGAAACCTCTCCATTGTCCGAATGTAGGAGAATCGCGTCTTAAATCTACCGCTGCGTCAAATATTGATCCCCTGATAACTCTTATAAGTTTACTTTGGCTGCACGGCTCTGTTTGAAAATGAAGTCCCCGTATCACTCCGGCATTGATCGAACAGGAGTGATTATCCTGAACAAACGCGCAATCTATACCGCCCTCTTTAAATTTTGAGACGGAGTAACTCTCTAAAAAAAATCCTCTGTTATCAGTGAATACTTTTGGCTTTACGAGTATTAGTCCCTCAATATCTGTCTTTATGAATTCCATTTATCTATCCTTTTTCTATTATTCTCTTTGAACTATTACTTCGGCAGTTAAAGGCCGCAACTCCCGGTACAGCGGACTCACGATGGTTCGTGCAGTCGATATGCCGGGAGTTGCGGCCTTTAATTGCATCGGTACACTGCTTTCAATCGGCCTTATCTATGAGGCTAAGCAGATACTGACCATAATTATTTTTGCGCATTGGATTTGCCAGCGTTTCCAATTGTTTTGAATCTATAAGTCCGCGCCTGTAAGCAATCTCCTCCGGGCAGGAGACTTTTTGCCCCTGACGCGACTGAATTGTTTCTACAAAAGAGGAGGCTTGAAGCATTGATTCATGAGTTCCTGTGTCAAGCCACGCTATACCGCGTCCTAGATCAACCACCTGCAATTTGCCCTGTTCGAGGTAAACGCGGTTAAGGTCGGTTATCTCAAGTTCTCCGCGGAGTGATGGTTTTAGATTGCGCGCTAAAGCGCTTGCCTCTTTATCATAAAAATAGAGGCCGGTTACCGCAAATTTTGACTTTGGTACAGCGGGTTTTTCTTCCAAAGATATTGCTTTCCAGTTTTCATCAAACTCCACAACTCCATAGCGCTGCGGGTCGTTCACTTTGTAGGCAAAAACAGTGGCATTCTCAGGATGGCTGATTGCTTTTTGCAAACATTGCACAAGACCGTGCCCCCAAAAAATATTGTCACCAAGAATCAGGGCAACGGGATCATCGCCGATAAATTCATCGCCGATAATAAACGCCTGCGCAAGCCCCTCCGGTTTTGGCTGAATTGCGTAAGTAAACTTAAGCCCCCACTGCTCACCGCTGCCTAAAAGTTTTTTAAACGCCGGCGCGTCGTCTGGGGTGGTGATAATTAGAATATCCTTTATCCCCGCAAGCATAAGTACCGACAAAGGGTAATAAATCATCGGTTTGTCGTAAACAGGCATGAGCTGTTTTGACACGGATATCGTTATTGGGTAAAGCCTTGTGCCGCTGCCGCCGGCTAAAATTATTCCTTTGTGCATGATACTCGATTCTATTTTATTGTGAACAGGATTACACTAAAAGAGATCTATAAAAAATATAAATTAATATTTTACAAACTGCCGCCGTGCACAATTTTTTAAAATATTAAGGTGGCAGTTAAATGCCGGAGTAATATCTAATGAATCAAGCATTATTCTTGACATCCCGCGTGCTCTTATTTATCTTATTATACTGAATCACGGCATAAATTGGCACTGTGCCGCTAAGCAACAGAGCCGGCCCTGCGTGCAGTTGCGTGCGGCGCAGGGCCAATTTATGCCGTACACCAGTATATCTTATACTTGTACTGCGCAGGAGTGACTCAATGGTAGAGTGCAACCTTCCCAAGGTTGATGTTGCGGGTTCGATCCCCGTCTCCTGCTTTTTTAATTCAAAACCCCGTCTTCACCCCAACATGAACCCGCCCGAGGGAGCCGTCATCATCAATATTTCTGCCCCACTCTAAAGAAACAGTTCCAAGCCGCGAGGGAAAACGCATACCGGCTCCATAGCCAAACATTTTTTGACCGTCACTAACCGAAATCGCTCCCGGATTTTGAAAGCCGATACCGCCGTCAAAAAAAATAAACAGTGAGGAGCTGCGGCTCAAATAAATAAGCGCTTCCGTTTGAGAAATAAGCGCGCTGCGAAACGCGAACTCCTCTTGCGAATATCCTCTCATGGAGTTATGACCGCCGTATCTGTAAAGTTCCGCAGGCGGCAGGTATTGTTCATCTGTAAACAAAGTTTTGCCGCAGACACGTCCCGCAATTGCGTATCTTGTAAAGAGCGGCAGGTGGCTTCCCGCGCTAAGTTCAGCCCGGCTGCGGGTTATTTTTTTATCCCGGTTAGCAATACCGCTTCCGGTTCTCACAGAAAACTCGTTGACCGTTTTGCCCATCTCCCACGTTTGCGGTATAAGATATAGAAAAATATCAGCGCCATAAAACGTATAAGCTCTCTCAACAGTATCGGGCGGAACAGTCTCCGATCCTCTTAAAGCGACTCCTGTTTTCCACCGGCCGTCTATCTCCGCAGCGGTAAAAAACTCACCGCCCAAATATCCATACCCCTCATCTTCAATTTCAAGCTCAAAAGATCCGCCCATTTCAAGGGGCAAAGAAAACACCCAGGGGCGTGAGGCAAAAACTTTGAGACGCTGAAAGGAGTTCATCCCCGTATAACTGACCTCCGCTCTCTCACCAAGACGGAGCATGTTGATAAATGAAAAATTAAGATATCCGCTAAGAGAGCTCTTCCTGCCGCGCCGCGCCGATTCATATCCTAAAACCCCTTCAATATCCATCCCCGCTTTCTCGGTGATTAAAATCGGCGTGACAGCCTGCCTCAACTCATTGCACAGGGGTGCGTCTTCGATAATAACGGGGGAAGCGGAGTTTACATTCAGCACATAAGGCCGCATGGAAAGCCGTCTTATAGTCTCATCCAAATCCGCGCTGTTATAAATCTGCCCGGGGGAAAGCCGCACATCCCGCATGTACATCTGCGGATTTTTTTTAACGCCTTTTATTAGAACCGGGCCGTTACAGACCTTCTCATCAGTATCAACAATAAAACGTACTATTATTGCGGATGAGTCATTATTATTGACATCAGTTGACATCGTGACTTTATTATAAGGATACCCGTTTTCTGAAAAAAACTTGGAGATACCGAGCATAGCATATTTTATTGTCCCATCATCATAATCAACGGGAAGAGACGGCAGTATATTTTGAGGAACAGTAAGGTACGAAGGTGCGCCTTCAATTTTAATTTGGGTGATGCGATGATTAAACTCATGACAGTGCACAATGCTCAGTACACTGTGCACAATCAAAAAAAACGCCGGTACAAATTTATACATCTTAATTTTTTTATTACAAACCTTGCTGACGTTTCCTGCGTTCCAAAATCTCTTTGCCTTTTACCGAGTATTTAGCCACAGGAACCTCTTCAAGCCGCTCAACGTCAATAGAGTCGCCGGTTACTTTACAGATACCGTAGGTGCCGTCTTCTATTCTTCTAAGCGCGTCGTCTATCTGTTCGAGATATTTCTGCTGTCTTTCGGCAAGCCCCATCGAAAACTCACGGCCGTAAGAGAGTGACGCTACGTCGCCAAGGTGGTAGCTGTAGCGGGAATTCTCACCGGCGCTGTCGGATATAGACTGTTTGAGGTTGCTCTGCGAAAGCTCCCCCATCTCTTCGAGCGCCTTTTGTTTCTCGGCCAAGAGCTTATCTTTGAAGTGCTGCAACTGCTTTTTGGTTAATTTCTTGTTCACGTTAAATCCTTCCGTTCATTTCCGATAGTAAGATTCAAATATAGATAATGTACCTATTTGAATACAACCCAATGTTTTTCTACTCATTACCCGCTGCCCGCTATTATTTTCTCTTATCCGCGGGTTAAAACCCGCGGATTACAGTCTTGTACCCCTAAAGGGGTGAGGAGAAACAATGTCGTGCACAATATTTGGTCAATAGCAGTATCAATTATCAATTATATAGTATTGCAGAACATTTTACTACCTTAAATAATTTAAAAACTTAAAATTACGGAGACTCCCTCTATTATGACACGGGTTGAACAGGCAAAAGCAGGCATAATCACCGAAGAGATGAAGATCGCCGCCGCGAAGGAAGGGCTTACCGCCGAGCAGGTATGCGCTGCAATGGCGGACGGTTCCATTGTACTTGTAAAAAACAGACTCAGAAACATCGAAGCGCTCCCTATTGGAAGTAACACTCACATCAAAATTAATGCCAACATCGGCACTTCGTCCTCTTTGAGTGATATCAACGAAGAACTAAAAAAGATGGAGGTTGCGGTAAAACACGGCGCGCACGCAATCATGGATTTATCAACCGCCGGTGATCTTGCCGGGATAAGAGCCGCGCTTCTTGAAAAGTGTCCTGTCGCCATAGGAACAGTACCGCTATATGAGATGGCCGTTATCGCGCGCCAAAATCAAAAGTCTGTACTTGAACTCACGGCGGATGACATGTTTGACGTTATAGAAAATCACTGCAAACAGGGCGTGGATTTTCTTACGCTTCACTGCGGGGTCAACAAGCAGTCGGTCGCGCGCTTTAAAGAGGTGGGACGGTTAGCGGGAGCCACAAGCCGCGGCGGCACAATCATTATGGAGTGGATTCATCACAACGATAAAGAGAATCCTCTCTATGAGCAGTATGACAGATTGCTTGACATGTGCGCGGAGTATGACGTCGCGGTATCTTTGGGTGATGGATTTCGGCCCGGCGCTCTCTATGACGCGACGGATAGAGTTCAAATCGAAGAGCTTATCATCCTCGGCGATCTTGTAAAAAGAGCGCGCGCGCGCAGTGTTGGTGTATTTGTGGAAGGGCCGGGACACGTGCCTTTACATCAGGTAGCCGCTAACATGCAGATTCAAAAGACACTTTGCAACAACGCGCCGTTTTATGTTTTAGGTCCGCTTGTTACAGATATCTCTCCGGGATACGACCACATAACGGCGGCTATAGGCGGAGCGGTTGCTGGGATGGCGGGGGCGGATTTTCTATGTTACGTCACACCTGCGGAACATTTACGTCTGCCGTCACTTGAGGATGTACGCGAAGGCGTTATAGCTTCGCGCATCGCGGGCCACGCGGCAGACATCGCGCGGGGTAAAAAGGGCGCAATCGAAAAAGACCATGAGATATCACGCGCCAAGATCGCTCTTGACTGGGATAAGATGATCTCGCTTTGCGTTGATCCCGAAAAGGCGCGCCAGTACAGAGACTCTCTGCCGCCTGCTGACCAGGCGCTTTGCAGTATGTGCGGCGAGTTCTGCGCGATTAAGCGGTCGAAGTCCGTGCAGGGTTAATTTTAATGGGTCTTTGCTGCTATACCGCTTTACGGCATAAATCTACACTGTGCCGCTAAGCAACAGAGCCGGCCCTACGTGCAGTTGCGTGCGGTGCGGTGTAGATTTATGCCGTTACTCAGTATATGTGCGGGTGTGCGCTTATCTTCCTTATCCGAAAATCCGCAGGGGCGGCAGAGTGTAACCGGGGGCCTTAACCCCCGGATTGAATGGTACAGCGTTTGCAAAAAATCTTTATAAGGAGGAGATTTAATGCTGAAGCTGTCACTTATTTTTTTGATCCTATCCATTTCAAGCGCAGTAGTCAAGTACATGACGGAGCCGCCGGTTGCCGAATCAACAAATAAAATTTACGATATGGCAACGCCTCTTTTCTTTCTTTTTTTGGCGCTCTTTGTTGTCTCTTTTTTAGGCGGTCTTTTGGCAAAGCCTCCCAGAATCCACCCACCCACGGGTTAACCGGCCGTATGCGCTTTGTTTATCGCGGCGTAAGCTGCCGTGTTATTGAGCCGTATGGCAAACCCGGGGTTACTTTATCAAGGCACCCTTTACCACGGAGGAATAATGAAAACAGTAAAAAGAGCACTTTTATCCATTCTTTTCGCAGGAGCTTTAACCAAAATAGCGGCAATTATCAGTTGCAAACATATGAGCTCGTGCCATAAATGTTCCAAGCGGGCAAAAACTTTTTGCAAAAATCTCCACGAACTGCTCTCCTTTCGCAACAAGTGTTTTAAGGGGATGATGCAGAGAAAGAGGCGGCTTTTTGCGCAAATTTGGTAGAACTTTTTTAATTTATTACTTCGGCGGTTAAAGGTCGCAACTCCCGGTACAGCGGCCTCACGATGGTTCGTGCAGTCGATGCGCCGGGAGTTGCGACCTTTAATTGCCACCTTAATAAAAGGAGACTGTTACATGAAAAAACATCGTTTTTCTCTATTGTTCTGCTTAATTATTGTTTGCGCAATGAGCAGCGTAAACGCTCAGCAGGTAAGATTCAGCCTAGACGGCGGTACTTCAAAACCGGTTGGACAAAATGAAGATCTTTTGCACTGGGGATTCTCTGTAGGCGGTACGGTTATGTTTAACATTATAGATAATCTTTGGATTGGCGGGCGCATAGCGTATAACCGCTGGGGTCAAGATGAGTCTGAGTATATAGACCGCTTGACAAATCTTGGCCTGACCGATCCTGATGTTCATAAAGGCGCGGGCGAAGCGCTCGAAGTTGTACCGGCTGTACGGCTTATGACAAATTACGGTATCGCTCCGATAAACTTTTTCCTGCACGGCGGCGCGGGTCTCTATGTACTTAATCTTGAGGCGAGGGTCAGCGGCATCAGAAGCGGTGAAGATTTAAACGAAGCTGTCACAGATATACTTGGAGACGATGTGATGCGCTTTGGGATTCAGCTTGGCGGCGGAGTTCTTATCGGCTCTCCGAGGTTTATATCTGTTGAGCTCTTCCCTATATATCATTTGATCTTTAACGGCCAAAACCAAGGCCGGCCTTTTCAGTATTTTTCAATAAATCTTGGAGTAGGTCTTGGAATTTAACTATACTATACCGCTTCACTGCATAAATCTACGCTGTGCCGCTAAGCAACAGAGCCGGCCCTGCGTGCAGTTGCGTGCGGTGCAGTGTAGGCTCGTGCCGTATTAGAAAAATTTCGCTCTTTTGCGCTGCTTAACCCGCAGCGCTTCTTTCATATACTCTTCAAGCTCGCGGACTCTGTGAGCCGGGCTATGTTCTGTTAATACTCTTTTGCGCGCGGCGTCCCCTATTTCGCGCCGCTTTTGCTCAGGAATTTCAGTCAGATATTTATGAGTGTTACGGGAAGAGGAGCTAAGCAATATCTCTTCGCCAAAAATAAAAAAATTACTGAGTCCCTCCCAGTAATCACTTATAATCGGCACACCGCAGGCGGCCGCTTCAAAAAGACGAATACTTGGAGCATATCCGGCCTCCGCGTTTTCAGCTTTGGTTATATTAAGTGTAAAGCGCTGCGAGCAGTAAAAGTCTCTGTGATGAGAAGCAAACAGGTGATCCATTTTCTTTATATTTGACGGCCAGCTGATCTCATCAGGATAAGATGCCCCGGCAACCGCAAATCTACCCTCTGTCCACTTTTTGGCCGCTTCAAGCATAAGCGTTTCAAGCGGCTCTTTCCGGCACTCGCTATAGGTTCCCATATATCCCAAATCGTAAAGGCGCGAATCTTTTTCATCAGGATAATATTTAGAAAAATCAACACTGCAATAAAGAGGACGGGCCATTGGCGAACCGTACGCGTTTTCAAGCAGATCAAGCGCCATACCGCCCGCAAAGGAGAGATACAGATCGAAACGCGGTATAAGGTGAGCTGAGAGGTACTCATAACATTTGACGTCAAGATTTTTTATTGTTAATGGAGTATCCATATCGTAAAATGCCGCTATACCTTTTGCGATGCTGCAAACCCATTCGCCCGCAGCGGCTCCTTCAATAACAGATGAGCCCATAATTACAAGCTGCGCGTGCTCTACCGCGGCGCTGTATTTTTTTTTAAGCTCCTTTAACGAAGTATAAAACTCCGTTTTGAAACAGGCATGTTTTTCAAGATCTCTGCGCGCAAAAAACTCGCGGTTTTCTCTTTCGAGGAAAAGAACTTTGTAACCGCTTTTCACAAGTTCACTTAAAAGTCCCCTGTAGGCGGAAGCGTGGCAATTACCCCACGATGAGCTTATTGTGAGACCAATCACAACTATGTCATACTTTGCACCTCCTCTCACCGGTCTTGCTCTCCCATACGCCTTACTCACCGTTTCTTGATATGAATTTGAAAAACTTGCTGAGATCTCCGGTCACAGTGCGCTCTTCATACATAAAAGCAAGGTGGGACTGATCAAATTTTGTAAAAAACTGATCCCACGAGAGTTTTTCAAAATCCTCCGCGGGCTGTCCGGGGAAACGAATACGCAGTACGCCGGACTCCTCAATCGCCACTCTGCCGCTCTCTGCCGCGGCCGGAACTCCGCCTCTCTCCTCAACCCATTTTTTTATGATTTGGTGATCAATAGTCATCTGAGGCCGCTGTTGCATTTTTGCTCCTTTTTAAAAGTTTTTACTATACTGAAATAACGGCGCACGTCTGCACTGCACCGCACGCAGCTGCACGTAGGGCCGTGAGGTTGCTTAGCGGTACAGTGCAGACGTGTGCTGTGTACCAGTATAATCTGCCTCTTATGACAGCAAAACCTGTACCATGATAAAGTGAGCGTTATAAAAAGGGATCTGCGTAATTGGGGAAAAAGCAGAAAAAAACATTTCTCAAATTCGGAATTTTTTAGCGGGAGCAGACAGAATTGAAAGATAATAATTTGAAACCATTATGCCGGCTATGTATTTTATAGTACCTCACGGCCCTGCGTGCGGTGCCGTGTACCGGTATAAATTGTCTGTGTTTTTCAATTTTCATCATACCATAACGAATTTATTAAAAATGTACACAAAAAGTTTTTTAATGATTATATTAAGACGGCAGTTAAATGTCGCAACCCCCGGCACATCGACTGCACGAACCATCGTGAGGCCGCTGTACCGGAGGTTGCGGCATTTAACTGCCGGAATAATAGTTATATGCGCGGCGCTCACATACGCTTCGCCGCGTCAGGCTTTTGTTGATTCGTTGTTAAATAACTTTATGATTGAATCGTGCGTTGATAACAAGACCGTGCCGCTTAGACAATGCGCGGCGCAAAGACCCGGCGGCCCCATTGCTCCGAGGCTTATCAAATTTTTAACATGGATGGACAGCACCGGCAGGATAACCAATGATAGAATGACAGAAGCGCTCGCTGACCGTTATAAAACCTTTACCGCTCCAACTCATGCCAAGGCTCCTGTTAAAACACAAGGGTGGCCGGCAGACGGCGACCCAAAATCTCCGGTAACAATCACGATGTACTTTTCCGCAACCTGTCCGATGTGTAAAACGACATACGTTGGTCTTTATGAAGCGGTAACAAACGGACCTCTTAAAGGTAAAGCGAAACTTGTTTCCAAGCCATTCACGGCAACCCCGCAGAACAAAGCGCTCATAGCCGCGCACAGTATGAATAAGTTTTCTGAATTCATGCACAGCATAGCGCAAAGAAGGGGACGTGTTGATGAAACTTTAATCTACGCGATCGCGGACAGTCTCAAAATGGACACTAAACTGCTCAAAAAATTAATCAACGATGATACGGGGATAACAAAATTTATTGAGGAGTCAACTCAGGAAGGCAGAATTAACGAAGTCTCGCTGGTGCCTACAATTTTCATGAACGGACGCAGATATAATAATTATCTTGATGTAAGGTGGATTATTGACGCTGCGGAATATGTTTTTGAGACGCGGTAATTCATATACTGATGAACGGCATAAATTGACACTGTACCGATAGGCAGCCTCACGGCCCTGCGTGCAGTGTCAATTTATGCCGCGGTTTAGTATATCCTGAAAAGCGCCAATGACCGCGGCCACATATTGTAAACTTTTCCGCCTGTAAACCGCTGTTCCTCAGAATCAACAGAAGCGCTGACAGTATCAAATATCCGAAGCCACGGTTTTTTATTGTTTGTGGACGGGATTACAAAAGGCGTTTGATCAAAGTGGCCGTTTAGCAGAATAAGAAGAGTGTCATCCATAAGTTTTTCCCCGCGCTCACCTGTTTCGGAGATCGCGTCTCCGGCAAGACGCGCGCCGAGCGCTCTTAAACCATTGTCCTGCCAGTCAATATTGCTCATCTCCCGTCCCGACGGGTGAAACCACGAGATATCTTTACTGCCGGAAGGTTTCATACTGCGTCCGCTGAAAAACTTTCGTCTCTGTAAAACCGGATGCTCATGGAAAAATTTAATAAGAAATCGTGTAAATTCTAACAGCTCATAGTTTTGAGACGCTTTTTCCCAGTTGACCCATGAAATAGCATTGTCTTGACAATAGGCATTGTTGTTTCCGTTTTGGGTGCGTCCGAACTCATCTCCCATTGTAATCATGGGTACGCCCTGAGAGAGAATAAGCGTAGCTAAAAAGTTTCTTCTCTGACGTTCGCGCAGCCGCTTTACGGATTGATCATTTGTGACGCCCTCAAGCCCGCAGTTCCAGCTTAAATTATCATTTGATCCATCACGGCTGTTCTCTTTATTAGCTTCGTTGTGCTTGTAGTTATAGGAGACAAGATCATTGAGAGTAAAGCCGTCGTGAGCGGTGATAAAATTTATGCTTGCGTAAGGCTGCCGGCCGCTTGACTTATAAAGATCGCTGCTTCCGCTGAGGCGATACGCTAAATCTTTCACCTGACCCGCGTCACTCTTCCAAAAACTGCGCACGGTGTCTCTGTATTTGCCGTTCCATTCAGCCCAAAGCAGAGGAAAATTGCCAACCTGATACCCCCCCGGACCAAGATCCCACGGCTCAGCTATAAGTTTTACACGGGAGATAACGGGGTCTTGGTGAATAACGTCAAAAAATATCCCAAGCCTGTTCACATCATGAAGCTCACGGGCAAGCGTTGAAGCGAGATCAAAGCGAAATCCGTCAACGTGCATCTCTGTCACCCAGTAGCGCAGTGAATCCATTATCATCTGTAAAACGTATTGATTTATCATATTCGGTGAGTTGCCGCAGCCGGTGTAATCTGTATAAAAACGTCTGTTTTCCGGTGAGAGCTTATAGTAGCTCGCGTTATCTATACCTCTAAATGAGAGAGTCGGCCCGAGGTGATTACCTTCGGCGGTGTGATTATACACAACGTCAAGTATAACCTCTAGCCCCTCTCTGTGAAGCGCCTTTACCATCGCCTTAAACTCAACAACCTGCTGACCAAGAGAGCCGCTTGCGCTAAAGCGCACATCAGGCGCGAAAAAACCTATTGAACTGTAGCCCCAATAATTTGATAATCCTCTGTCAATGAGAAATTTCTCCGATGCGCACTGGTGGACAGGCATGAGTTCAACGGCTGTAACTCCAAGAGTCTTTAAATAGTTAATTGACGCGGGACTTGCAAGGCCGGCGTATGTACCGCGAAGCTCAGGAGGGATACGGGGATGAACCGCGGTGAATCCTTTCACGTGAAGTTCATAGATGACGGTTTTATTCCAGGGGATCTGCGGCGCGCGTTCATCACCCCAGTCAAATGAGCGGTCAACAACAACGCATTTAGGTGTGAAAGGCGCGCTGTCTGCATTATTGATTATGAGGTCTTCCTGAGAGTTACCAAGTTTAAAACCAAAATGCGCGTCACCCCACTTTAGTTCTCCGTCAATAGCCATCGCGTAAGGATCTATTAAAAGTTTTGAGGGGTTAAAACGATGCCCGTCATAAGGACTGTAAGGCCCATAAACCCGATAACCATAACGTAAGCCGGGGCGCGCCTCGGGAAGATACACGTGCCATACTTGATCTGTGTGCTCTGTAAGTTTTATGCGTGCGGTTTCGTTTGCGCCGTCAAAGTCATCATAAAGACAAAGCTCCACACCTGTTGCGTTAGCGGAAAAAAGAGCGAAATTTACCCCCGCGCCGTCCCAAAAAGCCCCAAGCGGATAAGCGCGGCCCGGCCAGATTTTTAAAGGCGTCATAATAGATAGACAGCGCAACTGTGGGGCCAACAATAAACCGGCGGTCTCCCTCAACCCTGACTGTAAGCAGAGAGAAACTTTTTAATTTTATTGCAGGCATTCGTAAGATCTTCCGCAGCCGGCAGATAAACTATTCTGAAATGATCGGGGTCGGGCCAGTTAAAGCCGCGGCCCGCTATTAGCAGAATATGTTCGCTGCGCAGAAGGTCAAGAGCGAACTGTTCATCATCGGTGATATTAAATTTCTTAATATCAATCTTTGGGAAAAGATAAAAGGCCGCCTGCGGCTTGACGCAGGTAATCCCCGGAATACTTGTCAATATGGAGTGACAGATATCGCGCTGTTCACGCAGCCGTCCGCCTTTACATGTGAGATCATAAATACTTTGATATCCGCCGAGCGCCGTTTGAATAATTGACTGTCCGGGAACGTTGCTGCAAAGACGCATTGACGCGAGCATTGTAAGACCGTCGATGTAATCTTTTGCGCACTTTTTATTGCCGCTCACAACCATCCAGCCCACACGGTATCCGGCAACACGGTAAGTTTTTGACAAACCGTTAAATGTGACAAACAGAAGATCGTCAGCCAGAGAAGCCAAAGGTATGTGCTGTTCGTCACCGTAAATTATTTTGTCATATACTTCATCTGCATATACGATGAGATTGCGCTGACGGGCGATCTCTATTATCTGTTCGAGGATCTCTTTTGGGTAAAGAGCGCCAGTTGGGTTATTGGGGTTAATCACCACAATACCTTTTGTATTCGACGTTACCTTTTTCTTTATATCTTCGATATCGGGATACCAGTTTGACTCCTCATCACACCGGTAATGCACTGCGGTGCCGCCTGACAGGTTTGCCGCCGCTGTCCACAAAGGATAATCGGGTGAGGGGATAAGAATTTCGTCACCGCTGTTTAAGAGAGCCTGCATGGACATAACAATCCCTTCGCTCACTCCGTTGGTGATATAGATATCTTCAATCTCAACGCCTTTTATATTTTGCTGCTGGCAGTACTGCATTACCGCCTTGCGCGCCGTGAAAAGCCCTTTTGAATCGCAGTACCCCTGGGTCTTACTGAGATTAAGCGCCATATCCCTAACCATTTCATCAGGAGCCATAATTCCAAACGGAGCGGGGTTGCCGGTATTGAGCTTAAGGATATTATACCCTTCATCCTCAAGACGTTTCGCCTCATCAACTACAGGCCCGCGGATCGCGTAGTGTGCGTTTTCTAACTTTTTTGACTTTTTGACGGTGACCATTTTTTGCTGCCTTTAATCGTGTGAAATAATCTGAAAATTATAATCCAAAATATACATCATTACATTGATGCGTTGTTGTCAATTTATAAAAAACGCGTGCCCATTGTCTGAATCAGAATTTGCAGAATTGCAGGATTAGCAGGATTATAATAAAGATTGAAAGATTACAGAATCATCTTCTTTAAATCTTGTAAATCCAAAAAACCTGTAAATCCTAATTCAGACATTTTTCCTTGAAGCGCGGTAAAGCCGGTCATTTATCGCAAGTCCAAGCCCTGTATTTGGAACCGGAAGCGCCGCGATTATATCCGCACCGCAATCGTCTAACCGGCGCATTGCGGCGAAGAGGTTACAGGCGGCTTCGCGCAGATCACCATTTTCTGAAAGACATTCTATCACATCGATATTTGATAGAAATAAATTTTTGTCAATCGGTTCAAGTGATAGCAATCCTACCTTTTTGTCAACACTAATGGATGGGATATCATCAATACTGTTGATCAGTAAAAGCGGCGCAGACGTAGCGTAATGCTGTTCGCTTCTGCCGGGAGAGTGATTGACAAAGTCTTCACGCGCGGGGATTATCACTTTACCTGTAATAGATTCGATCTCTTCAAGCGGAGTCCCGCCCGGACGCAAAAGTGTTGGTGCGGCATTCATAAATGAGATGATGGTTGACTCTATACCTACAGTACAGGGGCCGCCGTCAATTATAATATCCACAGATCCGCCGAGTTGATCCTCAACATGCTTGGCCGTTGTCGGGCTTACAGAGCCAAAGAGGTTGGCGCTTGGAGCAGCTACAGGCACGCCTGCCAGTTCAATAAGCGCTCTGGCGGTTTCGTTTGACGGCATACGCAGCGCAACACCGGGCAGTCCGGAAGTCGCTATGTCCGGGACACAGTTTTTTTTGGGTAGGACGATAGTGAGAGGCCCCGGCCAAATTTTTTCAATAAGATTTTTCGCTGCCGCCGGAATGTCTGCTGCAAGATTATCGAGCCACTTAATATTGGATATATGCAGGATAAGCGGATCAAAAAAGGGACGCCGTTTTATCTCAAAAACCCGCGCAAGCGCTTTTTCATTAAACGCACTCGCCCCAAGACCATAAACCGTTTCTGTAGGGAGCGCGACCACACCGCCCTCACGCAGTATATCCGCCCCCTTTTCTATTTGTTTTGTCAATTCCATCAACTGATTTTACCTGATGAGATAGCTTGCCATGAGAACACAAAAATACTAACTTGACTGTGAAATGTCAATCTTGTTTCTTCTGCGTTTCAAACAACTCCTCTATCTGTTCCAATACAAAATTTTGATATTGAGGGAGCAGCTGATTATAGTAGTCGAGGACCTTGTAGATTTTGCCGCCTTGATTGTTCGTGAACATTTCGCCCTTGCCGGTTCTGAGCCACTCTTCTGACGCTCCGTAAACGGCGCATGTTACTTTTAATGTAGTTTCGGTTATTTTTTTATCACCGCTTTCAATTCCAGTGAGATGTCCCTGTACGATCCCGATTTTACGGCCAAATTCTATTTGCGTCAGCCCGAGAGATTTTCTCAATGCTTTTATGCGTTCATGTATTGCCATAGCTTTCTCCACAGTGCTTTAAGCGGTTAATTAAATTAAAACAAAAATAAATCATGGACATTTAAAGAAGTTTACTTAAAAACCAACTGCGTATGATTATTTTAGGCGTTTCGCTATTCTGTGTGGGTAGTTTTTCCTGCATCCCAACGGGATGTACCGCCCGGTAAAACGATGTAACCCCAAAAAGCTCTTGTATCCTAACCGTGTTTATCGAGGCGATGCGGCCTATTTAATCGTGTCTTCAATAATGTCCGAAAGGAATTGGTTTATTTATCGCGTTCACAAAATTTTGGGATAGAATTTTTGATAGATGACTCTCTTCAATCTTCAAAATACCCGCAGTCTCTTTTGCGGTATGTACAAGCATTGCCGGATTATTTTTTTTACCTCTGTGCGGCGCCGGAGCAAGGTAGGGTGAGTCGGTTTCTATTAACAGTCTGTTAATTGGCAAAGTTGGGATAAGATCACGCAGATGTGAGTTTTTATATGTGATTATTCCTGATACCGATATGTAATAGCCGCTTTCAATGATATATTCTGCCGCTTCTCTATCACCTGTAAAGCAGTGAAATATTACATTTGCCGCGCCCATTGAGCGGCAAATTTGCGCGGTCTGTTTTTCCATACCTCTTGAGTGTACAATAGCCGTAGTTTTTGTTTGTATGGCGAGCGCGAGCTGCTTTTCAAAAAACGGCGTCTGCTCAATAAGGGGCGGATAGGTTGGGTTAGTGCAGTCAAGACCGATCTCTCCCACCGCCGCGGTGAGAGGATTTCCGACCATTTCTTTTAACTGTTCGATCCAAATTTCGTCTTTGTGATTATTTATGTAAAAAGGGGAGATTCCTACCGCCGCTCTTAGATGATTTGGGAAAGCGCGGCATTGTTCAAGTACTATTCGCGCGGTTTCAATAGATACGGCGGTGTTTATTATAAGATCTACGCCGCAAGATACGCTGTCTGCAATTGTGTCTTCAAGATCGCTGTGAGAATCGTTATGCGGAGTGTTATTACACAGGCTGTAAAGATGCGCGTGAACGTCAATCCACGCGCTGTTCATAATCATGGCCGGGGTGAAAGCCTTCTGACAACAGTGGTGTCTCTGTACTCTTCCGGAGTGTTCATCGCGGCAATCAGACTGTCGTCGCTTGCATCAACGCTTATCGGAACTATTGATTCCGCTTTATCCTCCAAAACGATCTCTTCGGGATGAGATATCCACCCCTTCTCGTTTGCTATAAACGCAAAGAGAGCGAGTACCGCTATAAGAAGCCCCGTAATAACTAAAGTGGGGCTTTTTTTCTCCTCCTGCTTACGCATACTGATCTCAATTCTGTTATCTTTGCGCAGCTCGCTTCCGGCGGTAATGCCCCGCTCCTTGTGGAACTGCAGCAGTATGCTCTCGGAGTCAAGTGAGAGATATTTTGTCAGCGATTTGAGGTACACTCTGATATATGGCTCCGCGGGCAGCGACTCATATTCGCTTGACTCGAGCGCCTTAATGTAGCCGACATTCAGCTTGAGATCCTTAGCGATTGTTTCAACTGTAATTCTGCGTGTGATACGCTCTTTTCTCAGTATATCGCCCACGCGGTCTTCCTGCTCAGTTTGAGCGGAAGAGACATCCGTCTCTTTTTTGTTTGACATATCTAACTATATTCCTTTCGAACGAACTGTTTTAACAAGCTCAGAGTCGCTGTCACCGGGAGTCCCACCACGTTGTAATAACAACCCTCTATTCTATCTACAAAGGTCATAGCTCTGCCCTGTATGGCGTAAGAGCCCGCTTTGTCTTTATATTCCGGCAAAGAGAGATAAGCGTTTATCTCATCTTCACTTAGATTTCTGAACTTAACGGCAGTATGGCTTACTGCCGATTCGCAAAAATTAACCTCTTCGCACAAAAGCGCCGCCGCCGTGATAACAGTATGGTCTGTTCCGCTCAGCAGCCTGAGCATCTCTGCAGCTTCATCTCTGCTTGACGGCTTTCCCATGACTCTTGCTGACTTGACAACCACAGTATCGGCTCCAAGCACAAGCGCGCCCGGCTGTTTTTTAGCTATTGACTCTGCCTTTGCAATTGCAAGCCTGCATAGAGAATTATCCAAATCATTTGGATCTATGTACGAATTCTCATCTGCCACTTCCGGATCAACACTCTGAAAGTTTATCCCCATCAAAGAGAGAATCTCACGGCGCCGAGGCGAACATGAAGCAAGTATAAACGGCCGGTTTATGTCAGCTAATTCCACCATATATAAATATACTACATTGATATCGTGAATAACAAAATCAGTGAGATGAAATTGTTGTCATTAACTGTTTTTCGATAATCTCGACCTTAGCGCGCAGCTCCGCGTTATTTTCGCTGCAAAGATCGGCTTCGATTTTTTTTGCCGCGTGTATTACGGTAGAGTAGTCCCGGCCGCCAAACTCAAGTCCGATTGAACGCAGAGACTGCTTCGTCCATTTTTTGCACAGATACATCGCAACTGAGCGGGGAAAAGCAACCTCTTTTTTTCGCGTATGGGCGCTGAACTGATTAACGCTTATGGCGAAAGCTAACGCGGTCGTCTCTTTTATAAATTTCACGGAGAGACGTTCTTCCTTACTTGCAATAGCGTCTCCGCACAATTCCGCGGCAACTTCAAGCGTGATATCTGTGCCTGTAAACGACGAAGAGGCGATAAGTTTAATGAGCGTACCCTCAAGTTCTCTCACGTTTGATGTAATGTGGCTGGCGATATATTGAGTTACCTCTTCCGGTAAAACAAGCCCGTCAGTTTCAGCCTTTTTGCGCAAGATGGCCATGCGGGTTTCGAGATTGGGGGGCTGAATGTCGGTATTCAGTCCGCATTTAAAACGGTCTATAATGCGCTCCGTCATGTCCGGAATCTCTTCGGGCGGCCGGTCTGAGGAGAGTACGATCTGTTTGTTTTCTCTGAGAATTCTATTAAAAATGAGTGAAAACTGTTCTTGAATGCCTTTTTTGCCTGTAAAAAATTGAATATCATCAATAAGAAGCAGATCCACATTATTAAATTTTTTAGGAAATGAAACAGAATCTTTTCCTGTTTTTAGATGATTTGTGTATTGATTGAGAAACTCCTCGCTTGTCATGTAAAGCACGTTATCGGCAGTGCCTTCAACTTGCGCGAAGCGTCCTATCGCCTGCAGCAGGTGGGTTTTGCCGAGACCCGTTCCGCCGTAAATAATAAGCGGGTTAAAACTTGTTTTGCCCGGCGCTTCAGCTACCGCCAACGCTGCGGTGTGAGCCATGCGGTTGCTGTCGCCGACTATGAAACTTTCAAAAGTGTAGTTAGGGTGAAAGTTCCCTTTTTCGCTTGTTTTTGCCTTTACCGTGACTTTTTGCGGAACTCTGTCCGCCTGAGCTTTTGCTATCTCCTGCGCAACAGATTCAATAACCTTAAACGGACTTTCCGAAGGCACAAAAATAAGCGAGGTAAAATCAACTCCATTATCATTAAGCGCTTCTTTTATAACAGCGGAATAGTGCTCGTCGATGAAATCGGCAACAAATGAGTTGGGAACCTCTATACTGGCGCATCCTTTATCATCAATATAAAAGATGAGATTTGTAACCCTAAACCACGTTTCAAACGCGTTCGGATGAATTTTTTCCTGTATTCGCTCTAAGCAGCTTTGCCATAGAGAAGTCATTGAAATATCAGAAGATAGGCTATTTGCCAACATATTATCAACATTATCCTTGTTTAACAATTTGGAAAATCGTAACCGGCACAGTCACTGATTTTTAAGGCATTACAGTAATCCGATATTGCCTGACTGCACCTGCTAACATGTTGATTTTTATATGATTATAGGGTTTGCGAAAGATATATGTTCAACTAACCCTCAAAGATTTCAACTACTTATCAACATGCTATCCACGTGTTGTCAACAAAAAGTTATCCACATTTTTATCTGTGTTTTGAGCGCTTTTTGTTTCAGGCACACATCAATATAAATTAACCCAAAAACAAAGTCAAAGGAAAAAATTAAAGAAAAAATTAAAAAAGAAAAAAATATCTTAAAATCTGTCATAAAATAATTAAAAATCCCAAATTCGATGTCGCATTTATTAAATTAATTATTAGGGTAATAGTTTAAAAACGCAAAAAAAGGACGAGTTAAAACCTTATGGCCACATTAGGAGTAAATATCGACCACATCGCCACAATCCGCCAGGCGCGGGGCGGGCGGGAACCCGATCCCATTCACGCGGCGGTGCTTGCTGAGCTTGCCGGAGCGCGCGGCATTACGGCGCATCTGCGCGAAGACCGCCGCCACATTCAGGACAGAGACGTCTACATCCTCAAGCAGACCGTCTCAACTCATCTCAATCTTGAGATGGCGTCTGCCGCGGAGATGATAAAAATCGCGGTTGACGTGCTGCCTTTTATGGTAACGTTAGTCCCCGAGAAGCGTGAGGAGCGCACAACAGAAGAGGGGCTTGCCGTAAGAGAGCGTGAGCGGGAGCTTGTAAAAACGATATCAACTTTGCGTGAGAACCATATCCTTGTGAGCCTCTTTGTTAATCCCGACATAGCGGAAATACGCGCTGCGGCAAAAATCGGCGCAACGCACATTGAGCTTTACACAGGCACATATTCAAACGCCGCGAACGCTTCTATCGCGAGTGACGAATTGGAAACATTGAAAGCGTGCGCAATGGCGGCGCACAAACTTGGTCTTGTAATAAACGCGGGACACGGGCTTAACTATCAAAATGTTTCGCCTGTAGCTGATATAGATAACATGGGAGAACTCAACATAGGTCACTCCATAGTAGCGCGCGCCTCCCTTGTGGGAATGGAGAGCGCGGTGCGTGAGATGGTGTCGCTTATTAGTTAAGTAATGTTAGTTTTTTTGATGATTTTTGCCCCAAAGGGGCGCCATATTATAACCCGCGGCAGCGCCGTGGGATTTAAGGCGTGTGAACTGTGACTAATGATAAAGTACTGATTATAATCCCCACATACAACGAGCGGGAAAATATAACGCTTCTTATCCCCGAGATAAAGCGTGTGCTTCCCGCTGTGCATCTGCTTGTAGTTGATGACTCTTCTCCTGACGGCACAAGTCAGGCTGTCAAAAATCAATTCAGCGGTGATGACGGGGTGTTTGTGCTTGACCGCGCTCAAAAACAGGGTCTTGGCCGCGCTTACATAAGCGGTTTTAAATGGGCGCTTGAGCGTGATTATGAGCTCGTTTTTGAGATGGACGCAGACTTTTCCCACAACCCGGAGTATCTGCCGAAATTTTTAGAAGCAGCCGCGGAAAATGATCTTGTGATAGGTTCGCGCTATATCTGCGGAGTCAATGTTGTAAACTGGCCGATGCCGCGTCTTTTGTTAAGCTACTGCGGGAATATTTTCGCGCGTGCGGTAACTGGTCTTCCCGTCAGCGACTGCACAGGCGGCTTTAAGTGTTTCAGGCGTAAAGTTCTCTCATCGCTTAATCTTGACAATATCGCTTCTTCAGGTTATTCATTTCAGATAGAGCTCAATTTTTTCGCGTGGAAAATGGGATTTAAGGTAAAGGAGATTCCTATAGTTTTTGTAGACAGGCAGCGCGGTGAGTCAAAAATGTCTACAAAAATAATCAAGGAAGCGCTCCTTCTTGTTTGGAAATTGCGCATCGGTTTTTTATTTAAGAAAGCGATATCTCGTGGCAGCGGCAAATAACGATGTTCTTATCTCAATAATAATTGTAAATTATAAAGTCCCTCAATATTTAATGGAGGCGCTTGACTCGCTTCGCCTTGCCGAACTCTACGGCAAATCGGAAGTGATCGTTGTTGACAACGCTTCAAACGACAACTCCCGCGAGCTTATTACCTCTAATTTTGAGGAGGTGCAGTGGATACAGCTCAAAAAAAATATCGGTTTTGGCAAAGCGTGCAACGCGGGCGCGGTTTGCGCGCGCGGTAAATACCTGCTGCTTCTGAATCCCGATACCATAGTCTCATCCTCAACGCTTAAAAACGCTGTGGAATTTATGGAGGCGAATCCCAAAGCCGGATTAATGGGGCCTAAAATTTTAAATCCCGACGGCACTCTTCAATTGAGCTGCCGCCGCTCTGATCCTACCCCTATGGTTGCCTTTTATTATTTTTCCGGACTCAGCCGCCTTTTCCCAAAAAGCAAGCGCTTCGGGCACTATAATCTCACCTATATGGATGAAAACGAAGCCGCGCATGTAGACGTGGTCTCAGGCTCCTTTATGTTTATGCCCCTTCATCTCTTTAAAACGATCGGCGGGTTTGACGAGCGGTTTTTCATGTATGGAGAAGACATCGATCTCTGTTTCAGAATTCGTCAGCAAGGTTATGAAGTGTGGTATTATCCCGCTATTGAAATTATTCACCTTAAGGGAAAGAGTTCCGCAAAGCGTCAGATTCGCTCCCGTTTCTATTTTTATGAAGCGATGGTTATTTACTCCCGAAAATACCGCGATATTCAAAGCACTTATTTTCCGGTTCGGCTGATGTGGCTTGGGATAGCGGTTCAGGCGGTTTTTAATATAGGTACGCTTCTTGTACGAAACGCCGCCGCGGCGCTTTTTGATCTTGCTGTAATTAATTTCTCTTTGTGGAGCGGAATTAAGCTGTGGTCCTCTTATAAAGGATACGCCTCATTGTATACAGCAGAAAAGTTATGGCCGCTTATTGCAATGCACAGCTTTGCGGCGCTTGTTTTTCTCTTTATGTTTGCCTATAACGGCATCTATTCTGTTAAGGATTATTCCGCAAAGAACACAATTTATTCAGGTCTGCTCAGTTCATCTCTCATTATGTCAGGAGTCTATTTTCTTACCTCCTATAGCCGCGGCGGTTTTCTCGCAGGTCTTGCAATGGCTGTACTTTTAACAACAGGGTGGCACGCGGCCGCTTCACTTTTCAAGCGCGGAAAATAATATCCCCCCAAAACCTTTTTATACTGGTGAACATAATAAATTGACACTGCAGCTGCACGCAGGGCCGTGAGGCTGCTTAGCCGGTACAGTGTCAATTTATGCCGTAGTTCAGTATAACTTGAAATCCCCAAGAACATTAATTATATTTAGCAGTCTCAAATTAAAAGTAGATTTTACAGAAAATTATTAATTTTAGACTTGCGGCGTCCAAAGACATAAATTATATTTAGCTGTCTGAAAATTGTCGGCGGGCGATGTGCGTTTATTCTCAATTGTAACTGAATTGTAAAATACAGACAATTATCAGATAAAATACGGAGCAGGAAAAATTGCAGTACAAAGGCCGGGGTGAGAGGTCGTCATCCTAACCAAAAATATAAACAGGAGTAAAGAAAAGTGTCTCGTATAGGAAAGGTTCCGGTAAAAATCCCAAGCGGTGTAGAGGTAAAAATTACTGGACGTAAAATTGATGTCAAAG
>WRCH01000023.1 GCA_009784115.1 Chitinispirillia bacterium | reverse complement strand
TACGATGGATATTTTTTCAAATCCTAAAGATAAAAAGACAGAAGATTATATTACCGGGAGGTTTGGCTGAAGATGCGTAACAGATTCGATAGGGAATTGGAGGAGCTGCAGGGCGATTTGGTGCGCATGGCGCAATTTATCGAAACTACTATTGATAAAATGATGTCGGCGTTTACAACTAATAACTATGAGCTCGCGAGAGAAGTCAGCGAAAACGATGATATCGCCGATGATCTTGAAGCGCAGATCGAGCGCCGCTCGCTTCGTATTCTGCTCTCTCAGCAGCCTGTCGCAAAGGATTTGCGAACCATCTCTACAGCGCTTAAAATGATAACGGATATGGAGCGTATTTGCGATTTGGCCGGAAATATTTCAAGAGCGGTGCTGCGTTTTGAGGGTCAGGAGCTTATTAAAAAGCCGGAAAATGTACTTCTTATGAGTGAGAAGTGTGTTGTAATGGTCAATAAATGTATTCAGGCTTTTATTAATAATGATTTGGAACTGGCCAAAGAAGTTATGGCGTTGGATGATGAAGTTGACACGCTGTATAGAGTAGTCCATAACAATGTAGCGCCGTTAGTTGAGCAGAATCAGCGCACCATAGAACAGGCTGTTGACCTTGTGATGATAGCAAAAAATTTTGAGAGAATCGGCGATCATACCGTAAACATTGCCGAATGGATTATATTTAATATCACAGGCGAACATAAGGATAAAAAACTGATATGATCTATCTTGTTGAGGATGACAAGTCAATAAGAGAGCTTGTTTTGGCCACGCTTGAGGCGGCGGATCACAATGTGAAAGCGTTTGAGAGCGGAGCCGCGCTGTTTGCTTATGGTGATTTTGCCAAGGCGGATCTTTATCTGCTTGACATAATGCTGCCTGATATGAACGGTCATAAAATTTTAGAGAAGTTGAAAAAGTCAACAGACGCGCCAGTCATTTTTCTGACCGCTAAAAGTGAAGAGATAGATAAGGCGACAGGGCTTCATTTGGGTGCGGATGACTACATCACAAAGCCTTTCAGCGTACTTGAATTTTTAGCGCGCATAAAAGCGGTGCTGCGCAGGTATGAGAAAATAAACGCGAAAATTTTAGAGTTTGAAAATCTGAGAATTGATTCCGACAGTAAAACCGCGTTTGTCGCCGGTCAGCCGGTAAAGCTCACATATAAAGAATTTGAACTTTTGACGTATCTCGCTTCGAATAAAAATAAAGTGCTCTCCCGTGATCAGATTTTATCGTCTGTTTGGGGTTTTGATTACGATGAGGTTACTACGCGAACTGTGGATATTCACATAAAAACTCTCCGTCAAAAACTTGGAGATGTGGCTGAGAATCCGCAGTTTATTGAGACAGTGCGCGGCTACGGATATAAATTCATCCACGAATATCTTTATTGAAGTACCAAAGCATAAAATTGATTAACCGCGCTCCATACATTATTTTTTAATAAAGACGATAATATTGTTGTATAAGGCGCATAGATGAGTAAAGAACGAGAAGAGACCATAGTAAACGAAAAAGTTTCGGTTCTTTTGGATGAACTCCTTAAGGCAAAAGACCCCGCTACTATCGGCATTCGCCGCATAATACGCAATAAAATAGATGAACATAACAATTACCCCGTGCGCCCCCCTTCTTTGGAATCTTTTGATTCATCGGGAAAACCGGGCAATGCGGCGAACTCATCTGTATTTAACGAAAATGAGCGCGCCTATCTTGAACTCGAAAAACGAGTGAGAGAACTTGAGCGCACAATTACTCAGGAAAAAGTGCAAGCGAAACGAGCTGTAGCGGAAAGTTTTGAAAAAGGCAAAAAAGAGGGATACGCAGAGGGGGAGAAACAGGGGCGTGAAACCGCAGACGCCAAGTTTAAAATCGAACTTGACGGAATCAAAAATCATACAGACACTTGCTTTAAAAAATTAGAAGTATCAAAAAGTAATATGTATCACGATCTTGACCGCGTACTTCTTGAATTTTGTATCGAGCTCACAAAAAAAATAATCGCCTCCGAGGTTGCTACAAATAAAGAGCTGATACTGTCGGTGATAAAGAAATCACTTGTCATGATTGCCGAGCGTGATAATATAGTTATTCGCGTTTCACCGCAGGATCTTGAGATAACAAGCCACAGCAAAGATTTTTGGAGCAGTGTTACAGAGCGGCTTGAAAATGTAAAGTTTGAAGCGGACAGCCGCATCGAAAAAGGCGGCTGCATAATAGAATCCAACAGCGGAATGGTTGACGCAAGGCTTGGAGTTCAAATTGACGAAGTCGCGGAACTCGTTCTCAAGGCATGGGAATCTTGTGACACGGCGAATGAGGGATAATGATTTTTGACGCAGCGTCCGCCCAAAAACGTTTCGGCACATATTGGGATTTTATCAAACCCGCGGAACCCGCGCGTGTTTACGGCCGTATCACAGAAGTTATCGGTATTCTAATAGAGAGCACCGGTCCGGCGGCTTCGGTTGGTGATGTTTGCAATATAGAAAAAAACGGTAAACTGATCTGCCGCGCGGAAGTTGTCGGCTTTCGCAAAGAGCGCACGCTTTTGATGCCGCTTGGCCCCGTGGAGGGGATTCACCCCGGCTTGGCGGTTTCAGCTACGGGACGGCCTCTATCTGTGCAGGTTGGCGATGGGCTTTTAGGCCGTGTTCTTGACGGTCTTGGTAATCCTATAGATGATAAGGGGCCGATTAAGGCCTCCGGCAAACGCTCAGTTTTCTCGTCGATACCCAATCCTCTTACGCGTAAACGAATAAACGAACCGTTTCAAACCAGTATACGCGCTATAGACAGCCTTGTCGCGGTTGGCAAGGGGCAGCGCATGGGGATATTTGCCGGAAGCGGTGTGGGCAAAAGTGTACTTATGGGAATGCTTGCGCGCAACTGCCGCTCAGATGTTAATGTGATAGTTCTTGTTGGCGAGCGCGGACGCGAGGTTCGTGAGTTTATCGAACGCGACCTTGGCGAAGAGGGGCTTGCACGCTCTGTGCTTGTTGTGGCTACAAGCGATCAGCCCGCGTTAATACGTATAAAAGCCGCTCTTGTAGCCGCGTCAATCGCGGAGCATTTCAGGGACGAGGGCAAAGATGTTTTGTTTTTAGCTGATTCTGTAACGCGCCTTGCTATGGCTCAGCGCGAAGTAGGGCTTGCTATTGGAGAACCGCCCGCAACTAAAGGATATACACCGTCAGTTTTTTCTCTGCTCCCTAAATTTCTTGAAAGAGCCGGGACGTCCGACAAGGGAACAATCACCGGATTATTTACTGTTCTTGTTGACGGTGATGACATGGATGAGCCTATAGCCGATGCTGTGCGGTCGATTCTTGACGGGCACCTTGTGTTGAACCGCAAACTCGCTCACCGCAATCATTTTCCGGCTATTGACATATTGCAAAGTATCTCGAGATGTATGTCGGATATCGCATCCAAAGATCATCTCGCGCTTGCGGCAAAAATAAAGGATTCAATGGCTGCGTATAAAGAGAGCGAAGACCTCATTCAAATCGGCGCTTACGCGGTTGGAACAAATAAAAGGGTTGACACCGCGATAAAACTCAATGAACCGATTAATGGATTTTTGCGTCAGGAGCGCGACAGCGCGTCGGCATTTGATGAAACCATTAAAAAACTTGAAGAGATAGCGCGCGCAGCCGGATTGGTTCCGCCTAAATGAAAAAATTTGTTTTTAATCTCCAAACTCTTCTTGATATGAAACTGCGCAAAGAGGAAGAGGTAAAACGCCGTCTTGCTAAAAAAAACCGCGAAGCGGAAGAGACGCGCAAGTCAATCGAAGATATTCAAGAGAAACTTAAGCAGTTTCAGGCCGGCGAAAAAGAGACGCGGGGCGGCGGTGAAGAAAATATAGTATCTCTGCGCAACTCTGTCTCTTATAGACATGATATCAAGCGTGAACTCCTAAGCGCAGGGCGTAAACTTGACAATATAATGGTTGCGATTTACGCTGTGAATCAGGAGCTTGTTAAAGCGAGTCAGGAGAGGCGCGCTGTGGAGATAATAAAAGAGAAAAAGTATGCCGAGTGGAAAAAAGAGAATAATATGATTGAGCAGAAATTTATTGATGATCTGTCGCAGCAGGGTTATATTAGAGAAAAAAACGCTTCTAAACAGTAATCACAATCTCCCCCAAAATTGTACCCGACGGGGGTTGCAGGCAGCGGTGCTATTGACGATAAGTTAAGGCAGATTAAGGAATGGGCTGCTGAACAGCTGCACTGCCGCTAAGAGCGTTATCTCACCGCCTTGCTGCCAATACGCTGTGTCTCATAGCTGAGCCTTATCCAATAGGCACAGCGCGCCGTGCTCTCTATGCGCACTTCGTCCATAGTTCCCCTGAAGAACTCTTCAAACCGTCCGCCGAAAAGCAGCGGCTCCCCGCCGGATAGGGGCTTTTCCGCTATATGTAACGTGGAATCGACAGCGTCTCCGTTTATAAAGAGACGTATTTTATCACCGTCATAAGAGGCTGCGATATGGTACCAAACGTCAAGTTCGGCGGAGAGATTCGGCAGAGAATCTCCTGTGTCCTGATATATCCCGCGCCACTCCCATTCGTCAGAGGCGTTGCCGTAAGTGAAATGTTCGGCTCTAAAGCCGCCCCATCTCGTATCGTACCACAGTGTGTAAGAGGGCTCTTTCATGATAAATCTCCAGTTGACGTTTGGCCCCCGCTCTATTTTGACCCATAAGCTCAGCGTGTAGTTTTCGTCTAAGTCAAGCAGACCGGCTTCTATAAAGTCACTGATCCCGTCAAAATAGAGAGCATTGCCCGCAATGCCGGAAACTACATTGGCGCTTGTCATAGAGGACGAGGCGGTTCCGTGGAAATCGTTTACCGTACGATTCTTTATGACGCTGCTTCCCGCCGACGGATTTTCGTTAAAATGCCAAACGCCGCTAAACCCAAAATCGCTATTGAACACCGCCGCTCCGTTTGACAAACTTGGCGCATCCGGCGTACCCCAGCTCATTACAATAGATTGATCACTCCCATCACCGCGGATACTGTCCGCAAGCACCCAAACAGCCGCTTTTCCCAAGAGTGGATCCCACTCTTCTATTTCGTAATGCAGACTTTGCCCGTTCGGCTTATTGAAACGAATATCGTTCCCTGCTTGGTGAGCTTGCGAAAAGTTAAACGCCGGAGACTCAAGCCTTATAAGCAGAGGGAAGTTTTCAATAACGTCAAAAGAGGAGAGACCCGCGTCCGCGGTATTGATCTGTATATTTTTTGAGAAAGGAGAAATTGTTACAGTAGAAGTATCTCCGGGAGATACCTGCACGCTTTGAACTTCTCTCACAGGGATTGCGGCGCCGTCCACGATCCGTATGCGGTGCGTTCCGGCAGGCAGATCATCAAAGGCGAATGTTCCGTTTTCGTTGACAGGCGCGAGACGTTCAAGCCCAATTATCTGCACAAACAGCCGCTGACCCGTCATCGCGGCATTATCAATCTCTCCCAAAAGCGAGGCAAAACTGCGCAGCGTATCAGTACCCAAATCCACGATGTCGCGATCATTCATAATTGTAAATTTGAGCAGAACCGCCCCGCCCCGCGATGAGTTATTATTGATGATCTCTATAAAGTAATCACCTGCGGGTATTGAGTCTATCATGAACCGCCCGTCCGAATCCGTTACCATGTCGGCGAACGCCGCGCTCATTTTTGATAAAGCGGGAATACTGCTTACATAGTCCGCCTTACGCAGACGCACTTCGCTTCCGGCCGCCGGCGTGCCGTCTTCATACGTGACTGCCGCGTAGACGGCGCCGTTGCCAGTCTCCGACCCTCCGGCATATCCGCCGGGGTTGGTGCAGGAAAGCGTCAGCAAAAAGAGTGTTAAAAAGAGTAATAGAGTTTTCACTTTTTACCCCCAAGCGGCACGGTCACAGGGATTACCTGTATATTTACCTGATAAACTACATCCCGTTCTTTTCCGCTGTTAAACATCAGAATTGATTTCCTGAGTTTACTTATGCGATCGCTGATCTCGGGAAGATCATCCTGTGACAGCGCAACGGTTACGGTAGAGATATCCCGCGTCTCTTTGGGGTGCGCGTCAAGAGATTGAGCCGAGAGGTTTATGGCCTCCTTTTGGAAAGTTCTGACAGCGGCGGGGGTCCACCGTTCGCCGCTTGTCACATACAAATCCGCAGGACGGTAAATCCCATCATCACCGCGCCGTATCATATCAAGTTTTGTCAGCAGCTCAATTGATTCCTTAGCCTGCTCGGTGGTGATAGCGGGAGACAGATGCAAAGCGAGATTTTTATAACGGCCCTCCCGAAACTCGTATATGGAAAGAAGCGCGTGGATGGCGCTGTGATACCATTTCTGATAAAAAGCGTACTGACACTCCTCAAGCGGCTTGAGACGCGGGTCGCGGGTTCTGATAGCCGTGAGCTTTTCAAAGTATGTCTTTATATCGGCGGCGCTCTTGGCTTTGTTGTAGAGGACAAGCGCCTCGAAATAACGCGATTCCGCTTCGGTAAATTTGAAATACCTGCAAACCTCAGCGATAGAACGTTTAGCTATATGGTGCTTGCCCTGCGTCACTTTCAAAAGAAACCCGTGATCAAGCCCCATACACTCGCTCCAATAGCGCAAAGTCATATAGGGATCGGCCTGTTTCGCCTCTTCGTAGAAATCACGCAGGTATTTCTGATAGTCAAAGTATTCAAAAAGATGTCTCATGTTTTAAATATAACATATTTACTGTTTATTGGTGAAGTTTTTTTAAAAAAATTTTATTAGCAACAGGATAAATTGATTTTTTCCAGTATTTCATGCTCGATTTGGTGAACTAATTTTTAAATTTCCTTAATAGCAGATTAAATACCTCTTGCTTAAGATAAACGTTATCTATGGCAGCAGCTTTAACTGTCAGATTTGAAAGTAGCAGCACAGGTTTTTGATGTCCGGCAGGCGGGACTGGGTTCAAGTTGCTGTCCTATCCGTTACGGAATATACGGAATTATCCCCTGCTCGAATGCCTGTACCTGAACCTCTCGCGGCATTTTACGAATATCCGCTATCAGTCCATTGACTTTCACAAGCCAAATTGCGGGATTTCAAATTATTTTTTTCGCATTGATCGGCAGCAGTAATTTATATTATTGTAGTGGTATCTTTAATATTGGAATAATTGTATTCTCAAGAATTGGATTTTGCAGATGAAGAAAAAGCTGACGCTATTTTTTATTACGCTTTTTTCTGCCGTGACCTTTGCTTCGGAGCTGCCGAGGATCGCCGTGTATGTTACGGGCGACGTGCCGGAAAACGTGAAAAACGCGCTTGGCACGCGTATGCTCTCCGCCTTTATTAACCTCGGGCGCTACAGAGGCATAGAGCGCTCTAACGCTTTTCTCGCCGAGATAGAGAAAGAGCAGATAAAACAGCGCAGCGGCGCGATAGACGACAGTCAAATAAGCGCGCTGGGCAGACAGTTCGGCGTTCAGTTCATCTGCGTGGCAAATGTGATTCAGCTATTTGACGCCTTTCAAGTCTCCGCCCGTATAGTTGACGTTGAGACCGCGGAGATAATCCACATCGGCGAATCCTACAGCCCTTTACAAACAGTAGAAGATTTCAGAAAAGCGTCGCACGAGGTAGTCAGGGTGATGCTTGGCAGTCAAAGAGGGGCTGCGCCGAGAGCGCGGTCTAAAGCGGAACCCGAACCGGCCGCAATACATTTGCCCCAGCCGGTTCAAACCGCGCCGCAAGAGCGCACGCTTGACGAGGGCTTGGCCGACGGACGAAGACGCGCCGAGCCGAAGCCCGATATAAGTGAGCCTAAACCTCCAGTGAACTACAAATTTTGGACAGCGGCAGGTCTTGACGTCTTGGGTATAGGGCTTATCGCTTACGGGCTTGTTGAAAATCAGAATGTAATAGATCAAGATAAAAAGGGTAAGTACAGCAGCGCGGAGAGATCTTTAAAAAAACGAAATATCGCTTACGGCGCGGGCGCGGCGGCGCTGCTTAGCGGGTTATCCCTTCACTTCTTTTTTTAGGCGGTAATAAATGGCAGTTTTGTTTTTTATGATAATTGACGTTTGCAAGAACCGCCGCTTCCATAAAATCGGCAGTTCATTTTGTCTGTTAGCGCTGCTTCTCTGCGGCTGCGCGAGGGTGTCGGATCATTGCAGCGACCACAAACCGTTCGACCGCAGATCTCAGTTTTGCCATGACGGTGAACCTTATCTAAAATGCAGCGGCTATAAGTTCGATACTACTGAAAACTGCGACGATATATGCGATGATTGGAAAATAACAACGCGCGCAACCTGCCACGCCGCGGGGGAAAAAACAAGAACTTGTCCCGGCAAACATATTGATACCGTAAAAATTGCGCAGTTAACAGGCCACATGTGTTTTACCGATGAGAGGGGTGACACTGTGCTTTACGGTACGGTAATAATAGGCGGCGTAAAGTGGATGACTGAGAATCTCAACTACGTTACAGCAAACGACAGCAGTTGGTGTTACGGTAACGACCTTTCAAATTGTAAAAATTACGGTAGATTGTATACATGGGCCGCCGCGAGAAACGCCTGCCCGGAACAGTGGCGTTTGTCAACTAACAGCGATTGGGAAAAATTAGTTGCCGAAGCGGGCGGTTCTGCGGGTGCCGCGCTTAAATCAAGCGCTCTTTGGAACGGTACGGATGAATTGGATTTTTTTGCAATGCCCGGCGGCAGCCGCAATAATTACGACGTCTTCGGCGATATCGGCAGTTTAGGTTATTGGTGGAGCGGTACAGAGGGCAGTGAAGATAATACCGCGTACTACTGGAGCATGAGTTCGGATATAGATGATGTGAATAAGTTTACTGCCGGTAAGAACCGCGGATTTTCGGTGAGGTGTGTGCAGGAGTAGGTCTTGGGGCTCGTCGGCCTCGTGTCGTCTCGGAGCTGACTTCCGCCCCCCGGGCGGTGGCTTCACACTCCCGGTGCGCTGACTTCCGCCTCCCGGGCGGTGCCCGGGGTTAGTGATGTCGGCCCTTTCAGGGCGGGAGAACAATGTCTTCGTGATAATTATGTGCGGATGAACACTGCCGCGGATTCTATGTGATGGGTGTTAGGGTAAAGGTCAAAGACCGCTGTGTGTTTCATTTTGTATCCGCTGTTTACTAATGCTCCGGCGTCTCTTGCGAATGTGGATGGGTTGCAGGAGACATAGAGAATAACGGGCGGAGCGGTTTCGGTCAGCCATTTTCGCGCGGTTTTCACAAGGCCGGGTCTTGGCGGGTCTATAATTATACAGTGCGGACGTTTTTTCATCAGCTTGTTAATACTGTACGGTTTCTCTGCATCACCTAATACCGCGCTTAAATGATTGATTTTGTTGAGTTGAAAATTTTGCTTTGAGGCTGATACCTGTCTTGCGTCATTTTCCACTAAAATCCCGCTATTAAAAATGTCGGCAAACATCAGCGAGAAAAAACCGATCCCGCCGTATAAATCCATACAACTCTCACCGCCGATAAACGGGCGCGCCCAGCTGCCGAGTTTTAGAGCGAGAAATTGGTTTGATTGAAAAAAACTGCTGCCTGAAGCTGAAAATTTTTTATCCCCAACGCTTATAACAGTTTGCGTTTCTGTCAAGTTCGGCAGGGGAGGATTAGCTGCCACTTTTTCCCCGGATAGAATTTTTACCGAAGAGATATCCGGTGATGGCAGCAGAGCCTTATCTGAATTCAATTTTGTTAAAATGGTGTTGATCTCATCCGCGAGAAGAGGGCATCTGTTTATTTTGACGACATCATTACTTTTTTTACGGTAAAACCCAACACAACTATTCTCATGATCAATTTTTATTTGAGCTCTTCTTCGATATCCGAACTCATTTGCGGTGAATATTTCAATATCATCAACACCGTCATCAAATTTTATTTTACCGATACGATTGACACACTCAACAAAAACTTCCTTTTTGCACCGTACCTGTTCGTCATATCCCATGTAAAGCAAATCGCACCCGCCGCACTCACCGGCGTGCTCGCATAATGATGCGGGATTACGGCGCATGGGAGATTCTTCAATTATACGGACGGCTTCTCCCTTTTGTACACCGCCATGCGTTCCGAGAGACTCATACTCAACAAGCTCACCGGGGATAACGCCCGGTATAAGCACAACTCCGTTTTCGCCTCTGCCAAGGCCAAAACCGCCGTAGACCATTTTTTCAATTCGTATGATTTTTACGTCAGGCATTGATAATCGTCAATCGCTGAGCGGGTCTTCAAGTACAACAAAAGCGCCTATTGGAGCAATTTTGGCCATAGAAGATACCGCGGGTAGATTTGCGCTGTTTTCTTTGATCTTTTTATTTACGTATGACGCGGACACTGACCGTTCAAGAATCATCACCGCATATTCCAAGTTCGGATCATTAGGCTCTTGCGCAGTTACTTCTTCCCAAATGTCATCTTCAATCGGATCGGGCTCTATACCTGTTTCGTGATACTCACCGGTTCTCTCTGTTAAGCCTCTTATTTTCATTGAGGTAATTTTGAGTGATTTGCGTCCCATACGGGAGATATGCGATTGACCTATGCCTTTGCCGCTTGTTGTACTTCCTATTAAAACAGCGCCGGCTTCATCTTTGAGAGCGCTTATTAGAATTTCGGATGCGCTGGCGCTGTTGTGGTTCATTAGAACCGCAATATTTTTATTGGTCAATCTAGGATTTCGGATGACAGTCCGCTGTGTTTCCCACGGTACAGTTCTGCCCCTCATATTTTTGCGGTCGTATTCTCTGTACTCATACTGTATGTAGCCGCTGTTAAACGGTAAAAATTCGCTTACAATATATTCGCACACGTCTATTGAACCGCCGAGGTTGCCTCTTAAGTCAATTATAATGTTTTGGTACCGTTCGAGGAATGAGACCGACTCTTTGGAAAAAGGGGAATTTGACATTGGGTAACTTGGATCCATAAAATCAGATATTCGTAAATACGCGGTAGAGTCGGTTATCGCGAACTGCGTGTATGGACTTTTCTGAGTTTCCAAAGCCGCCGCCATGCCGCGTCCGGTTCTTGCCGACGCGTATTCGGTGTAACGGGCGCCGTCAAAATAATCATTTATATCAACGAAAAGATCTTCGGGGGTTTCGCCGCCCAACTGCTTTGGAAGACGGTCATGGTAAAGGCTGTAGACACTAAGATACTGCCAAACGCTCCGCTGCTCCGAGAGATCGGTATCACCGTCATAAATTGGTGAAATACAGGAGGTCAGGAGCAGGGAAGCGGTCAGCGCGAAAAATATTTTTTTTATGTTAAATTTCAATGATCAATCTCCAATATATGCCTTATTTGCGGATTCCCTCACCGCATTGATTCTTCCCGCATAATCACCGCTGCCAAATACAAAGCTTCCGGCAACTAAAACATTTGCTCCCGCTTTGGCGCACAATTCGGCGGTTTCTCCGTTTACCCCGCCGTCAACCTCGATATCAATGTCAAGATTCTGTTTGACAGCGGCACTGCGCACCGCGCGTACCTTTTCCATTGTGTCAACTATAAATTTTTGTCCGCCGAATCCGGCGTATACAGACATTATAACCACCTGATCTATTGACGCGAGTTCACTCATAAAAAGATCAATTGATTTGTCGGGGTTGACCGCTACTCCGGGGCGCGCTCCTTTTGAGCGGATATCATTCAGCAGCGTCTTTATTTCGTTGACATTATTGAGAGCTTCCGCGTGAAAGCAGAGTACGTCCGCCCCCGCGCTGCAAAAATCAGCCGCGTATTTTACAGGATCGCTTATCATAATGTGTACGTCAAGCGGAATTGATACGCATTTTTTAACCGCTTCCACTACAAGCGGACCAAAACTTATGTTGGGCACAAAGCGGCCGTCCATAACATCGCAGTGAATTCTGTCCGCTCCCGCGTCCTGCGCAGCTTTTACCTCACGCTCAAGGATTCTGAAATCCGCTGAGAGGATAGAGGGGGCTATTTCGATTTTTTTCATATTTTTAGTCGGCTTTTGGTTAGAGAGGAATATAGGAACATCCTATAAATATACATTTGGGATTGAGGAAAGTAGGCCGCTGCGTATCGATATCGGCTCAAAGTATAGACACTGCAAAATAAATATAAGCGCTCTAACCGCAAAAAATATGCGGTTAGAGGCGCTTAACTAATTGCTGGGTTATTGCGCGTCTATCAATCTTGGATGCAGCGAACGGAATACCAGGCATTCTTAATACTGCTAATTTCGCCTACCCAGCTTATAGAATTCGAAGTCATTCGCGGGCTGTAAGCGCTGACTTCGTTTACTGTTGTAGCACCCCACCAAAAACCTATTGAACCAATACCGTTGAATTCTCTAATGTGTGAGAGGGCGCCACCAGGCAGGGCTGAAAATCCGTAATCGTCAGTACCGTTACCATCAGGAAGACCATCGTCATTATAAAACCCTTGATCATTAGTACTAACATTCCAACCCGATGTGGATTTGAGACTTCTAGCAGCCATACCGCCGCTGCTGCTGTTGGCAAGAAAAATCAAATCTTTCCAGTTTTGACTGGTAGGTAAACTCCATCCAACAGGGCAAGCCTTCATCGCGGCATCCCAATCGTACAATCTGCCGTATGCGTTACAGTTAGAAAGGTTGTTGTCATAACAATAGGAATCATCTGTTTGAAAGTTGAGATTTTCAGCCATCCATGTTCTGTGATTTATTATTACCGTGCGATAAACTTGATTGTCTCGCGGATCAGTAAAAGTATCGTGAGGCGGTGCGTCCGGTTGGTGGAAGTTTGCGGTAACGGTAGTATTTGTATTTACTGTAACTGATGTGGACGCAGCGTTTATGTCGGTGACTATACCGCCGCCGACTACTGTCCAATTGACGAAAGCCCATCCGTTTGCCGGTGTGGCCGTTATATTAATTTGCGTTCCCGGAGCAATGCCTGTTTGCTGGATTGCCGTGACAGTACTGCCGCCGGCAATCGAATTCTGATTGACGGTAAGCATGAACGCCGTTTGCCGGAAATTTGCGGTAACGACCGTATTTGCGTTTACTGTTACGGATGTAGCAGCTGTGTTTGAGTTGGTGATTGTACTGCCGTCGCCGGTCATCGTCCAATTGTCGAAAACCCATCCGCTTGCCGGTATTGCTGTTATAGGAATCTCTGTTCCCGGGACAATATCTGTTTGCAGGGATGAAGGGTTAACGGTACCGCCGACAGTAGAATTCGGATTGACCCTAAGAGTGTACACCAGCTGGAAGTTTGCGGTAACGGTTGTACTAGTGTTTACAATAATGGATGTGGATGCGGCATTTGCGTCGGCGATTGTCCCGCCGCCTTCTATAGTCCAGTTAACAAAAACGTATCCATTCATTGGTGCGGCTATTATGTTAAATTCTGTCCCGGCGGGAATACTTGAGCGCCACTCGGGGTTGGTGGTTACAACACCGCCGACAGCCGGATTCTGATTTATCGTAAGTCTGATAGATTCAAAGTTTGCTGTGACGATCGTATTGCCGCTCACTGTAACGGTTGTAATCGGATTGTCCGGTTCGGCGATTACACCGTCGCCCTCTACCGTCCAATTGACAAATACGTATCTGCTTGACGGCGCTGCTGTTATGGGAATCGGCTGAGCTCCCTCAAAAACCCTGTGTGTTGTTGTCGGTGATGGGGTGACAGCGCCGACGTTTGGACTCCGCACCATATTAAGCGAGTATGACGGGAGCAGCTCGAATACCGCTTGAATAGATGTATTAGCGTTCACAGTAACGGTTGTGGCAGCGGCGTTTGTATCAGCGATTGTACTAATATCTCCGCCGGCGTTCATCTGCCACTTTACAAAGACGAATCCGGGTTCCGGCTCGGCTGTTATATCAATTTGTGTTCCCACTACGATGCCGCGCTGCTCGCCCCGCGGAGTGACGGTCGTGGCGTTGCCTTGACCGCTGAGGAAAGTTTGACCGACCCAAAGTGTGTAGCGGGGAGCGTAAACAGCTGCTTTTTCATAGAACGTACCCTTGCCTGACTCAAAAAACGGTCTGACATTGTAGATTCCGGGCTCCATGTCTTTAAAGTCTGCACTAAAATTATGCCACTGCCATATCGCGGAGGATGCGCTGACTGGAGAACCAGATGTTTTTCTCATTCCGCCGCCGGCAGCACACTCATCACTGTCAGCTTTTTCAACACAAATTCCAAAATCCCTGACAGGGTAACTCAAAATACTTCTATTTAATGATACATTGACATTTATTTCATTGCTGCCGTTTGCCGTAATACTGGGGTTAGAGAATGCCGGTAGAAAACTTGACTGATTGAGCGTTGAAACATTGTAGTATCTGTTTACAATAGGGTAACTCAATCCGCGGCCCAATACTCTCAATGTAATATCTCCGTAGATATTTATATCCAAATCCAACGTGGCCGCGTTGGCTCTATTACCGGATAAATAGTTGTGCTGGAAACCATTATCAAAAACATGAGTTCCGGAGGCGGGGACTCCGTCAACAGAAAGATTTAAAACGGGGCCGGCGTGAAAGCCCAAGCCTACAATACCGTAAAGTCTTGAAGTTAAACCTAAAAGAACACCAACGCGCACGCTGCCGTTAATGTGATGATCAACATCAAGATTCAGACTGTGATTATTAACATTTATTGTATTCCAACTTTTATTTCTGTATTCAACACCATATTTTCCATTAATTCCAAATTTATATGACGCCCTCATGTCAACTTCGCCCTGAGAATGAACCCTTAAACTGGTCTCTATTGAATTCCTGAAAGTTACAGGAATGAAACCTACCCAAAACCTGATTCTCGGCAGATTTACTTCATCTAACATGAATCGGGTGTTGATATTTCTATTTACTGTGCCGCTTAATTCAGCGTTTCCCTTTTGCTCTACGCTTATTTCGGTGCTGCTGATGCTGAATTTACTGATTTTTATCTTAAAAGTGAACTTAACGGTGTAGGCGACTTCCGCTTTCATTTGGTCACCGGCTCCAAGATTAACAGTTCTGTCGGCATTAAATGTTTTGCTGACGCTTTTGTTGGTTTTTTGCAGTCCTTCTATTAATTCTCCGTCTTCATCAAATTCAAGTTCTACCTCCTCCTCAAAATCCACATCTTCAATGGCCTCTTCCAGGTCGGCGCATCTGCCTGTCACGTGCACGTCGTAAAGGTTGCCGCCTCTATATACAGTATTTACTCTAAGGACTTTTATTAAAAAGCCGTCAGGTGCTTTCTTTGTTGGTTCGGTAGCCCATATATCTCCAACTTTCGGGATTTTATTCCGCCGCAAACCCATAAACCACAATGAGACGTTACAGCCCGTATTGTCATTTGCTGATTTTGAAAGAGACCATTCCGGCGATACGTTTATTTCAAATTCAGTAAGATATTCGTCTAACTCGCCCTCCATAAAAACAAGGACGTCCGCGCCGTCATTCGCCTTGCCGACAACATTCTCTCTTGGCGGGTCGTCATTGCCGCCGGGGCCGGTTGTATCCTTTGGATCGGAACAGCCTAAGATCAAAAACCCTGCAAGTATAAAAATGCAGGCTGTCCACAAAATTTTTAATCTGCTCATGGCGGACTCCTTTCAATCGTGAATCTATAATATATATAATTGGATTGAGTATAAATTTAGAAATAATGATTTTGTGAGTGATAAATAACTATTTCGTATTTCGCGAGACAATTTCGACAGGAAGCGGCGCGAGTTTGCCGGCGATCTCTTCAAGCCTGTCAATACTCGGTACGGATATGCCGGAACATGTTCCCGGACGGTCGAGGCTGTTTAATTGGATGCGGGCAGGATTTATAGCTGTTGCGGCTTGTTTAAATCGCTCAATCTCCTCATACGTATCATTTACTCCGGGGATAATAAAAATCTCAAGCCACATTTGGCCTAAAAATTCGCAGGATAACTCTATAAGGTTGTTGATGATACGGGTACAGTAAAGCGATTTTTCGGGTTTGTTTATTTTGTAAAATATATCATCAGAGACAGCGTCAAGCGATGGAACAATAAGATCGCACGGAACGATATCAGCTCTGAGTTCAGAATCATACAAAAGTGTACTGTTTGTCAGAAGAGCGAGTTTTTTCTGAGGATAGTTTTTTTTGAGATGTTGGATGATTTTACCAAGACCGCTGTGAAGCGTAGGCTCACCGCTCCCGCCGAAAGTCACGTAATCAAGCTGAGGATTGGTGCCAAGGTAGTGATCAAGTTCGGCAATTATTGAATCTGTAGGGATATACTCCTTACGCTCTGTAGTTAAAACGGTAGTAGCTCCGCATTCACAGTAGACGCAGTCAAGCGAACAGGTTTTAAACGGAATCATGTTCACCCCAAGCGAAATCCCAAGTCTGCGGGACCGCACAGGGCCGAAGAGGTGCTTGTAGCGTGACGTCTCGGTTTTATCATTATTCAATACGGCTGCCATAGTACATTAAAATACGTATGAACTGCGGGAAACGTCAAATAATATTTAATTGTGGGATGTATAATTTTGGCAAAAAGTTAATATGGATTATATTATATTAAAAAGTCCCAAATTTTAGAGCAGGATTTTCCATAAAAAAGGAACACATATCATGGCGGAATCATTAAAATACTCCGACGCGGGAGTAAGCATAGACACATGGAACAAGGCAAAGGGCGGCATAGGTAAACTTGTCGCCTCCACTTATAACAAGCACGTAGTAGGGGAGTTCGGACAGTTCGGCGGTATGTTTGACGTCTCGCATCTTAAAACAATGGACGCGCCGGTTCTCGTATCATCTACAGACAGCGTGGGAACAAAGGTGAAAGTCGCTTTTGATTCCAAAGTTTACAACAGCGTTGGTAAGGATATTGTCAATCACTGCGTTGACGATATTCTCGTAATGGGCGCAAAGCCGCTTTTCTTTTTAGATTACATCGGCATCGGAAAACTCGTACCGGAAGTAGCAGAGCAGATCGTTGATGGGCTCGCCTCTGCCTGCCGCGATAATGACTGCGTGCTCATTGGCGGCGAGACCGCCGAGATGCCTGATATCTACGGGCAGGGAGAGTTTGATCTTGTCGGTACGATTGTTGGAGTTGTCGATAAAAATAGAGTGATTGACGGGTCTTCAATAAAAGCGGGGGATATAGCGATAGGTTTGCGCTCAAGCGGACTTCACACCAATGGATACAGTCTCGCCCGCAAGATAGTTACCGAAGTTGGCAAAAAGAGGTATTCCGATACTTTCGAAGATGGAAAAACATTCGGTGCGGCCCTGCTTGAGCCGCATCGTTCATACATAAAACTGCTTTCCATTATGGAAAAAGGTTTAATAAAAGGGTGCGCCCATATAACAGGCGGCGGATTTACAGATAATGTCAACCGGGTGCTCCCATCAAACTGCGACGCGGTGATCGACGCAAAATCATGGACGCCACTGCCGATATTCCAATACTTGCAAAAAACAGGCAACGTAGAAAATCTCGAAATGTACCGCACATTCAATATGGGCGTAGGCATGGTGCTTGTAGTATCAGAAGATAATGTAGACACAGTCACAAAAGCTCCTGAGCTTGCCGGATATGAACCTGTGGTTATTGGCAGGATTGATAGTGGCAATGGTGTTGTACAGATGAAATTTTAATTTTAGCTATAAGGTTTTTTTATGAAAAAAAGAGATTTATACCTATACAATACAGCATCAGGGCGTAAAGAACTTTTTGAACCAAAAAATGACCCCGTGCAGATGTACTGCTGCGGTCCAACGGTCTACAACTACGCGCATATCGGTAACTTGCGCACCTATATTTTTGAGGACGTACTAAGACGCGCTCTGCGTGCATGCGGCTACAACGTACGCCACATAGTAAACATCACCGACGTAGGCCACTTAGTTTCCGACGCCGACACCGGCGAAGACAAAATGGAAACCGGCGCAGCGCGTGAAGGCAAAAGCGTGTGGGATATAGCGGCCTTTTATACCGCCAAGTTTATGGATGATATCTCCGCTCTTAACATCCAGCAGCCGGACTTATGGCCTAAAGCTACAGATTACATTCCGCAGATGATTAACATGGTGAAATCACTTGAGGAAAAGGGCTTTACATACCGTACAGATGACGGTATCTATTTTGATACCGCCCGTTTCCCCGCTTATTGCGATTTCGCTCATCTTGATCCATCAAGCCTGAGAGCCGGCGAGCGTGTTGACATGGGTGATAAGCGAAGCGTGACAGATTTCGCGCTGTGGAAATTTTCCCCTAAAGACAGCAAGCGTCAGATGGAGTGGGAGAGTCCGTGGGGTATTGGTTTTCCCGGCTGGCACATTGAGTGCAGCGCTATGGCTCTTAAGGAGCTTTCAGAATCTATTGATATTCACTGCGGGGGTGCGGATCACATACGCGTACATCATACAAACGAGATTGCGCAAAGTGAAGCGGCTACGGGAAAACAGTTTGCGAAGTATTGGCTTCACGGGGAATTTTTGGTTCTTGACAAAGGCAAGATGGCAAAATCAGGCGGGAACTTTGTAACTGTCGACAAACTAAAAGAGCAGGGGATCAACCCGCTTGCCTACAGAATGTTTTGCTTTAGCGCGCACTACAGGTCACCGCTAAGTTTCTCTTTTGAAGGTGTTGAAGCGTCTGCTCACGGGCTTAATAATCTCAAAAAAACGATAGCCGGTCTTCATAGTGATGAATCAATAATTGTTGACAAAGAATATCTACAAAAAATATGCAAACCCTTTATGGATGCGGTTTGCGATGATCTCAATATGCCCAGAGCAATCGCTGCGGTTTGGGAAGTTTTGCATGATAAAAGTATAAACGGCGCGGCTAAGCGTCTCTTTATTGAAGAAGCTGATAAAATTTTGGGTCTTGATCTGTTTAGCGTTGACGAAGAGAAATCATCAGAAATCATAGAAGAAATAGACGGCGTAAAAATCTCAATAGTGTTTAAGGGAGATTTATCCAATAATCTAAAAGATTCGCTGATAGAAAAGGTCGTTTCACGCAAAAAATCCCGCGCGCAGCGCAATTTCGCGGAAGCGGACAGAATCAGAGATCTGTTTGCAGCCGCGGGAGTCATCGTAAAAGATTTACCGGACGGCGCTACGCAGTGTGTTGTGGATAATCAGCAAAAAGCGGAAGATTTGCTAAAATAACGTATTTCAACTCTTGTTTTTTCGTTCTGTTTTATACATTTCGTAAACGTATGACGCGCTTTCTGTATATAAGCCGCTTTCTATATCCTGCAATTTTTCAAAAACTTCGGATTCAAAAAAAACTTCCATTGCTGTATCAATCGGCATATTATAATCCTGTGAGATAAAGCAGACAACGTCTCTTGTTATGTATTCTATCAGATGTTTTTGTGTTTTATTCATAAATCGCTACATCGCTATTTTCTTTAGTAATTTTACGGCGTTGTCTGTATGAAAGGAAATTTGGCTTGTAAGTTCTTTATACTCTAATCTTTTTGTCAGTTCTTCTATTGTTAAAATTTCATCCTCAAATAAATCGAAAAGCAATCTTATGTCATCGTTTGCAACGGGGCCGATAACAATATCGTATTTATTATCAAAATTACAATTGTGATTGTCAACATCAGTGAAATTTTTGTTACGGTTATTAATAACAAACAACGCCCATTCATTTGTGGGGGTATCAAATTTTTTCTTCGTGATACCGCAATTTTCAAATTCTGCATCGTCAATAAAAAACTTTGTTACACATGGTTTCCCGCCAAAAAGCCTGACAGTTCGCTTTGCCATATTCAGCGCCTGGTCTTCAAATTCGGTTGTATAAAATCCGCGTCCGAAATCTTTATAAGGTTTACAAACATTTAAATCTATTTGCTCAATTTCCAAATTAGAACCATGAAATAAAATCATATAAGACGCCCGCCGTTTTTACGGGCAATGCGAGACAATGCCTTTAAAGTGTCCTCTTTTGACAGCGTATGTTCAATTTCATAATTTTCCATTAAAAATTGTACGCCGTTATACTTTTTTAAATACAGAAAAGCGTCTTTAATGCTCATCTTGTATTCTTCCGCGAAATCAGTCACGCAGGTGATATAATAATGGATAGCCTTTTTATTCATGTCTGTATTCTCCAAATATTATATATGTTTTCTCTTTAGTCTTGTTATTTCTGAAAATACATTATGCGGAATGATGAGACAGATTTCGATAGAATAATGTATATTACCATCATATAATCCTAAGCACAACAATAAGGAAATCTACAAAATGACCCAAAGACCCGAAATGACTGAAAATATTACAGGGCGCAGGGCGGGGATGCGGGGGATTGTCAGAGTTGCTGTTGTTTTGGCGGTTTTGGGGATTGGGTGTGGGGATGTAAGTTATGGTTCATTTACTGGCGTGGCAGTGCATTGGTAGATGGTACAGATGATTATGGCTTTTCGGCAAGGCCTGGCGGTAAACGTATGATTGATGGCCGTTTCAACAATGATGCTCGCTACTACGGCTACTGGTGGAGCGCCACGGAGGTCGGGAGTAGCCACGCGAGCAAAAGGTCAATGCTTTACTACAACGATCGTGTGGATGGCGGCGGCTACGATAAGCGTCTCGGTTTTTCCGTTCGTTGCGTTCAGAAATGAATTGTAAAATTGCTGTGGTATGCTTGCCTCCCCCCCCACCCAAATAATATATTTACTCAGCTATAATCAACCTCTCAAAAAATAAAAAAATCAAAATCACAAAACCCATCGGCCTTTTAAGTCCTTTATGTCCTTAAAGTCCTTTGGCTTGTGACTTTACAGAATTATAGAATAGAGAATAATAGACTCACAGCGTCTTTTTAATTTCTACTATTGTAGATTAATTCCGCCAAAAAAGGAGCGCAGTAAAAATGAACAGAAGTAAGGGTGGCAATCTTCTCAAGGATATGAAAAACGCGCTTGTAAACTCCGAGATGGAGGAGCAGTTTTTAAAGCGCCGCGAGATTTTTCTTTGGGGCGAGGTTCACGACGAGTCGGCTGAGAACATCGTCAAAAAAATATTATTCCTTGATGGAATGAGCGACGATGATATCACGCTTTACATTAATAGCCCCGGCGGTGTAATCAGTTCGGGTCTTGCGATTTACGACGCGATGCGCTACGCTAAAAGCGATGTGTCAACTGTGGTGATGGGTCAGGCGGCAAGCATGGGAGCGGTGCTTCTGTGCGCCGGAACAAAAGGCAAGCGGTTCGCGTGGGAGAACGCGCGCGTTCTTATCCATCAGCCGCTTATCTCGGGCAATATGTACGGCCCCGCAAGCGATATTCAGATTCAGGCGGAGGAGATGCTCCGCACGCGGGAGAAGCTCAATAAGATTCTCGCCGATCATACCGGACAGTCTATAAAGACTATCAACGAAGATACAGACAGGGATAATTTCATGTCTGCGGATGAGGCGAAAAAATATGGTCTTGTTGATAAAATTACGAAGTAGTTGTGATGGCGTAAATTATATTTAGAATCTGTATTATAAAAAGGTTTGACAGCAATTGCGCCGTATATTATTTTTGTTGAGCTTTTCTATTTATTTAAGAAGTATGCTTAGGAAGCAGGAACGATTCGCTTGGAGACAAGAGTCTCCCGGGCAAATCCGATCACAGTTTAAAATGCCGGTGTAGCTCAGTTGATAGAGCGCTCGACTTGTAATCGAACGGTCGGGGGTTTGAGTCCCTCCACCGGCTCCAGTATAAAGGGTAGGTGCCCGAGAGGTTAATGGGGCTGGACTGTAAATCCAGTGGCTTGCGCCTACGGTGGTTCGAAACCACCCCTGCCCATTTTGAAATTGCAGGACGAACCGTAGGGACGATCCTCGCGGTCATCCGTGTTGTTTAAGCAGGGACGATTCGCTTGGAGACAGCAGTCTCTCGGGCAAATCCGATCACAGTTTAAAAAGTGCGAGCGTAGCTCAATGGTAGAGCTTCACCCTTCCAAGGTGGCTGTTGTGAGTTCGACTCTCATCGCTCGCTTTTGAGTTTTTGCCAATTGCCCATGTAGCTCAGTTGGTAGAGCACATCCTTGGTAAGGATGAGGCTCACGGGTTCGAGCCCCGTCGTGGGCTTTTTTCTATTTTGCAAATTAGATTAAGCTGCTATGTTTCGCCGTCTTTAGAGTTCTCGCATTTCTTTAAAATCTCGCAATAAAAATAAGAAATTTTTGGTTCGTCTGCGGTGGAAATGTATATTATTTATGGTGCCGAAAAATAACATGGGTATAGTTATTGTTAAGGATGGTGTTATGAGCAAAAAGTACGATTTGGACGAGTTACTGGAAACGCCTGACAAACCTTTAACGCGCGATCAATGGAACAACTTTGAACGCTATATGGCAATGACTAACGATGACAAGCCTGCATCAGAGGTTGATATCAATGCGGCAATCAAGCGGGATATTGAGGATATGAGGCGCAAAGGGACTTACTGGCTGTGAATGTAAAAACGGATTTTAATTCCGAAAAATGGTTCCATGATATAAACTCAACGGAGACTTCCTACATGACTCACAAATGCAAAACATTCCAACACATTGGCGTCCTTAAAGTCCTTTGCGTCCTTTGTCTGTTATCTCTAACCAAAACCGCCGCCGCTCAAGACCCCGACACCGCCTTCGTACCCTTCATAGTAAACGTAAAAGTGAAAGCAGTACAAGGCACAGACACCGTCGAAATAAACGTAACCGCTAACAAAGCAGACACCCTAAAATTACCGCTTGGAAAAACAACAAGCGTCAGATACAAAACTTCGCAGAACGGGCAGCAGGGGAGTGCGGGTGTAATCATAAATAACAATCGCGGAAAAATTTCGTTGAATTTGCCTGTGCAGGGTTATAAATCGGCTGATATATCGCTTTATTCTGTTAATGGGAAGCGGGTTTTGCGCGGTAAGGCGAGCGCGTCGGAAGCGGGTAAGAGTATATCGCGGCCAAATCTTGTGGCGGGGGTTTATTTGCTTACGGTTAAGGGTGGGGATGGGCAGAGTTTTTCGAATCGGGTTACGCATCGTGGGGGAAGTTTTAGTATTGGCGTATCGTTTGGTGGAAATGAGAACGCTGTCAATAGCTTGTCAACAATGGCAGTGAGTGCGTTTTCGGAATCTGATGCTTGGGGTATAAAGATTTCTGCGAATGGATATGCAGATTCCGTTTATCAAATTGTTCCGTCTGCGGGAGTTAATCCTTTACAGGCTATAACTCTGAGTATAGTTGAAAGTCAGTGCGGTGAAACAGGTCATGGTCATTTTAATTCGGGTATAAGTTATGGTTGTTTTACCGATACGAGGGCAGGTGCTAATAATCAGAGTTATCGTACGGTTGTGATTGGCGGTAAGACTTGGTTTGCGGAGAATTTGAATTATGCTGGTGAAAGTAATAATGTAGGAGTTTGTTATTTGAATAGTGCTGATAGTTGTGCTAAATACGGTCGTCTTTACACTTGGACTGAGGCTATGAAATTATTTCAACATTTTCAAAATACCTTGTGGAATGGTAGTGATGTAAATCATCAGGGTGTTTGTCCAGTTGGTTGGCGTTTGCCAAATGATAATGATTGGAATGATTTGATGACAGCAGTTGGCGGTTCATCAACAGCTGGTTCCAAGCTAAAATCTCAAACAGGTTGGCGGAGTTATAGTGGTATTAGCAGTACAGATGAGTTCGGTTTTTCGGCTTTGCCCGGCGGCTACGGTAACGGCGGCGGCAATTTCATCAATGCCGGCAACCGCGGCTTCTGGTGGAGCGCCACGGAGGACGATGCGCGCGACGCGCGGTACCGGATCATGCACTACGACTATGACAACGTGATCGGGTTCTACAACTACAAGAACTACCAGCACAGTTTGCGCTGTTTAAGCGACTGAAGCGGCTTAGCGTAGCAAGCCGCCCCCCTGAGCCACGATAAGCACCGTGCCAAACCCCCAACTCCGCCAACCCACATCAACCACCCGCCGCAAACTCCTTCCACAGGAATTTGCGGATTTTAATTTTAATCAACTTTTATGATGTGTTGTTTGGTATATTTATTGTATAATTAAGTTGTATGTCAGTTATGATAAAGTTTACTTTCTAATGACATAATACGTATTTTAAAGTAAGAACTATGAAGCGAAAACCACGATATACAATTGACGAAATCCGGCAGAAGGTTACTCCTATTGCGAAGCGTTACGGAGTAGCGCGGGTGTATTTATTCGGTTCTTATGCCTGCAATAAGGCATGCGCCAAAAGCGATGTGGATTTGAGAATTGATGCGGGAAAAGTCAGTAATTATTTCAAGTTGGCGCAATTATACGATGATTTGGAAGAGTCATTTAAAACGAAAGTTGATTTATTGACAACTTGTGCGTTAGAAGAAGATTTTCTTAAAAAAATAGCTAAAGACGAGATACTGCTCTATGTTGAATGAACGCGACAGATTCGTTTTAGGGCGCATCATTAAATACTGCGATGAAATAAAATTGACAATTACGATGTTTGACGATACTTTGGAAACATTGGAGATAAATGTTGTTTATAAAAACGCTGTTTCCATGTGTGTTCTGCAAATAGGAGAGTTAATAACACATCTTTCAAAAGAGTTTTTGGCGGCAAACACACGGGTTCCGTGGGCGAGTATCAAAAGAATGCGAAATATTGCCGCTCACCACTACGGAAAATTCAGTATAAAAATATTGCACGGAACAATTACAGAAAGTGTTCCAGAACTTCGGGAATATTGTCAAAAGTTACTTTGCCGCTCAGAATTATAACCACCCGCCGCAAACTCCTTTCACAGGAATTTGCGGATTTAAATTTTAATCAACTTTTATGATGTGTTGTTTGGTATATTTATTATACAAAAAAGGTATCTCGCCTTGGAGCATAAATAAAGAGGAGATTAATACTCTTGTTGTCCGAAAGAATCAACAGAAAGCAAATTGTCATCGCAAAAAAAGACGCTCTTGACCGCAGCGATAATGAGTATTGGGAGCATGCTTCTATAGAGGAAAAACTTGAAACCATAACATATTTGAGGGAGTGTTTTTATGGCGAAGAAGCGACTACCGGACGACTTCAAAGATTTTATACAGTGCTTAAACTCAAATAGTGTTCGTTACTTGCTTGTCGGAGGCTGGGCTGTTGGTATGTATGGGCATCCCAGAGCAACAAAAGATATTGATATTTCTGTAATTTCGAGAGATGATTTGATTATAAACAAAAGGGCGAGCGGAAGAAGTATGGATATCGCCGACGCGGAAAAGCTTGAAGGACAGAAATAAATTTTCCAACTAACTTAACCGCCATAAATTATATTTACAAGAATCTGCACAAAAAAGTATTGACAGCGCTTGCGCCGTATATTATTTTTGTTGGACTTTTTTTGTAAGCTAAAAGTGCGTAAAATTCTATGGTCTTTTGAGTCCTTTTGATTCTTTGGGTCTTTAAAGTCATAAAATATAATGTTAAGAAGTTTGATACAAGAAAACAATCACAATTAAAAAACCATAATTCTGGGAGAGTTTAAAATGGCTAAGGAAAAGTTTGAACGCGGTGGTAAGGCGCACGTAAACGTAGGTACTATCGGTCACGTTGACCATGGTAAAACAACTTTGACTGCCGCTATTACCGCTGTTATGGCGGAGCGCGGCTTTGCTAAGCCTATCGCTTATGACGAAGTTGCAAAGGCTTCCGAATCACAGGGACGCCGCGACCCAACTAAAATTTTGACAATTGCGACGTCACACGTCGAGTACTCAACAGAGAATCGTCACTACGCTCACGTTGACTGCCCCGGACACGCCGACTATGTTAAAAACATGATCACCGGCGCCGCGCAGATGGACGGTGCGATTCTTGTTGTAAGCGCCGCCGACGGTCCGATGCCTCAGACACGCGAGCACATCCTTCTTGCCCGTCAGGTTGGTGTGCCTTACATCGTAGTATTCCTTAATAAGGTTGACGTTGTTGATGACCCTGAACTTCTTGAACTTGTAGAGCTTGAGGTTCGCGAACTTCTCAGCAAATATGATTTCCCCGGCGATGATACGCCGATTATCCGCGGCTGCGCGATTGACGCTCTTAACAATCCTAAGGATGACGCTAAGGCCAAGTGCATTCTTGATCTTATGGCTGCTGTTGACAGCTATGTTCCTACGCCTGTCCGTGAAGTTGACAAGCCGTTCCTTATGTCGGTTGAAGACGTATTCTCAATCACAGGCCGCGGTACAGTTGCTACAGGCCGTGTAGAGCGCGGTGTAATTAAAGTGAACGACGAAGTTGAACTCGTTGGTCTCAGAGAAGAGAAGCGCAAGTCTGTTTGCACAGGCGTTGAAATGTTCCGCAAGCTCCTTGACAAAGCAGAAGCCGGTGATAACATCGGTACGCTTCTGCGCGGTGTTGACAAGAACGATATCGAACGCGGTATGGTTCTCGCGAAGCCCGGTACGATCACTCCGCACAAGAAGTTTAAGGCTGAGGTGGTTGTGCTTTCCAAGGAAGAGGGCGGCCGCCATACTCCTTTCTTCAGCAACTACCGTCCGCAGTTCTATTTCCGTACAACTGACGTGACAGGCGCGATTAAACTTGCCGACGGCGTTGAGATGATCATGCCCGGCGACAACGCGCAGATTGAAGTTGAGCTTATCGCTTCTGTTGCTATGGAGAAGGAGCTTCGCTTTGCGATCCGTGAAGGCGGACGTACAGTGGGCGCCGGCGTTGTAACAGAGATCATTGAGTAATAACATAGTGATTATCAGGTGTTGAGTCCTCCTTTTTGACGGGGGGCTCTTCGCTTTAGTTTGTAAAGTGGTGTTTGATTAAAGATTATTGATTTGGTGATGATGTCAATCTTAAATTGACAGAAAGCTGACTAAAGATGCCTAGAGAAAGAATAACGCTTGAGTGCACATCGTGCAAGCAGCGTAACTACGAAACGACAAAGAATAAGAAGAAGCATTCTAGTCGTGTAGAGTTTACAAAGTTTTGTCCTTTTGAGCGTAAAAGAACGCCGCATAAGGAATGTAAGTAAAAATAGCCCTAACCAAAGGTCTGTAGCTCAATTGGTAGAGTAGCGGTCTCCAAAACCGTTGGTTGGGGGTTCGAGTCCCTCCAGGCCTGTAATAAATGGTGGTGATTATGGATAAAGAAGTAAAACAGAACAGAATGATTCAATATTTTAAGGATGTGCGTTCTGAGGTTGCCAAGGTGAACTGGCCTACTAAGGTTGAGGTCAAGGGCGCTACTGTTTTGGTGATTATTTTCAGTATTATTGTGTCGCTCTATACGTTTATGGGTGATCAGATACTGTCGCACGTAATGAGATTGTTTTTGGGAAGATAGGGGCCGCGTTCATGGCATTGAGATGGTATGTTGTTCATACATATTCGGGGCAGGAGACGAAAGTTTTTAACTTCCTCAACGAGATTATTGAGTCCGGTGAGATGGGTGAGGAGATCAAAAGCGCTCTCATGCCTACACAGGATGTGGTTCAGGTTAAGAACGGTAAAAAGTTAAAGACCACGCGCAAGTTTTTTCCATCTTATATTCTTGTGGAGATGGAACTGACAAAAGAGAGCATGCACGTAGTGCAGGCGATCGCGGGTGTTACAGGATTTGTGGGCGGAAAAAAGCCTCAACCTCTGCGTGAAGAAGAGGTCAGGCGTATCTTGGGCCAAACAGAAAAGGTCTCCCGTCAGCAAATTTCAGAGGTACCGTTTGAAATTGGCGACGCGGTCAAAATTAAAGAGGGCCCGTTCAAAGATTTCGATGGTGTGGTAGATGAGATTAACCCTGAAAAGGGTAAAATAAAGGTGATGGTAAGTGTGTTTGGCCGATCAACCCCGGTAGAGGTTGATTTCATGCACGTCACCCCGGTATCGTGAATTATTTGGTGATGTTTTTTGTCTTTCCGCGTCCTGCAGGGACGCTCGCGCCGTCTTCGGCGCGTCTGTATAGCCCGGGGTTTTAACCCGGGGGCGGATGATCGCCGAGATGTCGTAAAATTGTAGGGGGCGCAGATAATCGTCCCGTTAAAGATAGATTTTTCCCGCGCCCCATAGGGGAGCGAAGAGTGTAACGGCGGGTTTCAACCCGCCGAGTATAGGAGCAGTGTAAAAATGGCTAAAAAAGTAGTAGGTCAGGTAAAATTGCAGATAACGGGCGGCGCGGCAACTCCTGCCCCTCCTGTGGGGCCTGCGCTTGGTCAGCAGGGCGTTAACATTATGGAGTTCTGCAAAGCGTTTAACGCTAAGACCAAAGATTCGGGCGGCATGATTATTCCGGTTGTGATCACGGTTTATTCGGACAGGTCTTTTACTTTTATTACAAAGACGCCCCCGGCAGCGGTTCTTATCAAGAAAGAGCTTGGCAAGGAGAAGGGTTCGGGCGTTCCCAACAAAGACAAAATCGGAACGATCACAAAGGCGCAGGTAAGAAAAATCGCTGAGATGAAGCTCGCGGATCTAAACGCCGCAAGCGTAGAAGCGGCAATGAATACCGTGATGGGCACAGCGCGCAGCATGGGCGTCACCATAGAATAAATTTTGTATGGCTGGATGATGGTGGATGATAATCCATCAAAATTCTCCCGCACCCCTTTAGGGGAGCGAAGAGTGTAGCGGTGGGTTTCAACCCGCCGCGGTGCGTGCAAGACAGAAAACCGTTAGAATCGCGGGTGGATGGCAATTCACCCGCCGCGATATCGCAAGACAAAAAATTGCAGGGGCGCGATTCATCGCGCCCACATATTAATAAACGGGGAGATTACAAAAATCACCAATTGATTTTTGACAATCGCAGACCCAAAACCGCGAAAGCGAGAGACTGTTACAATGAAGCATGGCAAGAAGTACAATTCTACCTACGAAAAGGTAGACAAGTTAAAAGAGTACGGCGCGATTGAAGCGCTTGATTT
>WRCH01000022.1 GCA_009784115.1 Chitinispirillia bacterium | reverse complement strand
CCTTTAAAAACAGAGATTACATCTAAACGGCAAGGTACGGAAGAAAGTTTTCGCTCATACATGTAGCGCCGCGCGAGGCTGGTTATTGTTTTTTGCTTTGCAGATGTGACCCGGTAAAGCGGGTTGCCGCATCCGCTGTTTCTAGCTGATTTAACCTCTACAAAGACAAAAGCTCCGCCCGGCGATTTAGCCACTATGTCAATTTCTCCATGTTTAGTTCTATAGTTTCTCTGTTCAATTATATATCCTTTAGATAACAGATACTCAACAGCAGCGTCTTCTCCCAATCTGCCTTTTTCACAGGTATTCATCGAATATGCTCCATTATTTTTAAAGTTTTGAGAGTTTAAACGTAAGTGAGATACTAATCCGCCGATTAACTCTTGCGCTGTGCCGGGAGTTGCGACCTTTAATTGCCACCTTAATACAACATTCTTATAAATTGCACTCTACAATATATAACGTGCTTGAACTTTTAATAAATAAAATCGTTGGAAATTTTGGAGTTACAAGACGTTGCTATGGAAAGGCAAGAGGGCGGATTTTATTTTTAAACCATGTCTCAAGACCAAAATCAATCTCCCGAAATACCAAAAAAGATCGTTGCGATAACTGCGGCGGTGTTATCGGTGTGTGTTGCGGTTTACGCTTTTTGGATTTTTAATGAGATTGAGCGGCGCATGGCGAATCGGCAGGCGCAAAACTATCATACTCAGGAGTTGTCGGTATACCTGTCTGATGGGAGTATGGAGACTCACGCAGAAATAATGGATGATGAAATATCTTCAAAAACTACGAATGATGACATTGATGTTGATCAATTGATCAACCGTGATGTCCGGCAATCTCAATCCTCCGATCATCTGCATTCCATCCCCCCCGGGTTAAAACCCGGGGCTGCAGATCTTTCGTCCCTGCGGGACGCGGAAAATGCCGGGAGGCGGCATCATCAAACACAACAACAATTGTCATCGTTTGGATTGCCTTATACGGTTAATAACGGTTCGGTTGACAAAAAGTTGATTGCCCTGACATTTGACGGCGGGTCAAACGCAAACGCGGCTCTTGATATTATTGATACACTTGCCTCACGCGGCGTTAAAAGTACAATGTTTCTCACAGGCGCTTTTATTAGAAGATTTCCTCAGATCGTAACGCGGCTGGCTGATGAGGGGCATGAGCTGGCTAACCATACCATGACTCATCCCCGCATGACAACTTTCGCTGAAACAAAAAGGCATACTACGAGAGCAGAAATCTCCCGCCAAACCGTAATTAATGAACTCCGCCGCGCGGAGAGAATTCTTGCGGACCGCACCGGCCTTCGCTTCGCTCCTCTGTGGCGAAGCCCCTACGGCGAATACAATAGAGAGATATGCGGCTGGGCTCTTGAAGCGGGGTATCTGCACATCGGCTGGAGGAAAGGGAGAACTTGGTATGAAAACCTTGATTCAAACGATTGGATTACAGATACAAACTCCCCTTCGTTTAAGACTCCCGATGAAGTATTTTATAAAATTGTCAATATGGCGAATCAGCCTTTGGGGGTAAACGGCGGTATAGTGCTTATGCACCTTGGTACGGAGAGAAAGGAACGCGCAATGCAGGTGCATCTTATTTTGGGCAAACTTATCGACACGTTAAGAGAGATGGGGTATGAAGCGGTTACTGTCTCAGAGCTGCTTTACCAATCAGAAATAGATATAAGCGGACTGGTTTCACAAAAAGAACAATTAACTTACGGGAATTAATACGATGATTTTAGGCATGAGTTACGAGATGTTTATTCTGCGCATACCGATAATTCTTCTTGCGCTGACGATACACGAGGTCGCTCACGGCTGGGCTGCGCTTAAGCTTGGCGACTCTACGGCGCGTGATCATGGACGCATTACGCTCAATCCGTTTTCTCATCTTGACCCGATTGGCGCGATAATGCTTATGAGCGGAGTGTTTGGGTGGGCAAAGCCGGTGCCTGTAAACGGATATAATTTAAAAAATCCAAAGAGAGATATACTGCTTGTAAGTCTTGCAGGGCCTGTCTCAAATATCTTACAGGCGTTCTGTTTTGGAATGATAATCCGTTTCCTTATCGCCTTTAATCCGCAGCTGCTTACAGGCAATCCTCAGCTGCTTATGCTTTTACAATTGGGATTTTACATCAACGCTGGAATCGCGTTTTTCAATCTGCTCCCATTCCCGCCGCTTGACGGTTCAAAAATTTTAATGGGAGTTCTGCCCGACAGACACATACCCGGTTACATGAATATTACGCGCCATGTGCCTATGATTTTCATCGGTCTTTTAGTCTTTGGATTTATGACCGGACAGCACATTCTCTTCAAAATCTTGGAACCTGTTTACAGGCCCTTTATGTACCTGATTCATTTTATTACATTTGGAAAGGTAAGCTAAATCAATGACCGCAATCAGCGCTGAACGCATAAAAAATATTGTCAGCAGCTTCACCTCATCGTCAATTATGATAATCGGCGATTGTATGGTTGACGAATACATGTGGGGTGAAGTTAGACGAATATCTCCCGAAGCGCCTGTGCCTGTAGTTGACGTAGAAGAGGTGGAGAGAAAACTTGGAGGCGCGGCGAATGTTGTACAGAATCTTCGCAAGCTAAATGTAAAGCCGATTATAATATCTGTTTGCGGCAATGACGGCAACGGCAGGCTCCTGCGCGAAATGATAAGCGGTATTGATTGTCAATCAGATGGAATCTTTCAATCTGACGAACGTCCCACAACTATAAAAACGCGGATAATGGCACGCAACCAGCAGGTGGTGCGCGCGGACAGAGAGGTAACAAACAGCCTGAGCAAAAGTGAGTATGAGGCGCTTTGGGGATTGTTCCTTAAAAATATCGGCAATGTAAAAGGGGTGATCATCTCCGACTACGGCAAAGGCGTCATCTCTGAACCTCTCATCAGTAAAATAATAGAGACATGTATCACGAAAAATATATTTATAGCTATTGACCCAAAAGAGAAGCATTTCAATCTTTACAAAGGCGTCTCAATTATCACCCCCAATCTCAAAGAAGCGTACACGATGTTAGGACTTACGCAGCCGCGCAGCCCAAGCGATGAAGAGATACAGGAACTTGGCTGGAAACTTGTTGAGGCGCTTTCACTGCCGTATCTTCTTATAACTTTAAGTGAGCGCGGTATGGGACTTTTCCAGAGAGACGGTAAAATATATTCGCATCTGCCGACAGCGGCGCGTAAAGTTTTTGACGTAACAGGCGCGGGGGATACGGTTATAAGCGTATTGAGCGCCGCGATTGTGAGCGGGGCCGTGCCGCTTGAAGCTGCTGTTTTGGCAAACCATGCCGCGGGGATCACTGTTGCGCAGCTTGGGACTGCTTATGTTACTCAAGAGGAGCTTGTTGGGGTGTGTTTTTAAATCCCAAGTTCAGGGATGCTTATTTGCGGAATTACCTTATTAGGCTGATAGTACCCTACATCACGTCCGCCCTGATTTGAGCCGTGGAAATCGGAGCCGCCGGTCATGGTGAGTCCAAGAGAGACCGCCATCTCTTTGTAAAATGAGATCTTCTGCTCTGAGGTGTTAGGGGCGTAAATCTCGATCCCCTTTAGTCCGGCGTTTTTAAGTTCAATGACAAAGTCAAACAGGTCACTGTTACTGAGATTAAGCTGAGCGGGGTGGGCGAGCACCGTAAAAGCGCCGGCTTCACACAGGAGCTTTACAGCTTCCACAGGCGCAAGTCTGAAGCGGTCAACATAGGCAAGTCCCTCCTTACACAAATATTTGTTGAAAGCCTCCTGAAAAGAATTCACATAACCCGCTTTGAAAAGCGCCGCCGCTATATGGGGACGCGCAACCACTTCGCCGCCGGCTTGAATGCGCAGTTGATCGATACTAAGGTCTACTCCAAGATCAGAAAGTTTTTCTAAAATAAGTCTGTTGCGCCTGTTGCGGCTTTCACGCGTTTTTTTGAGAACAGACTCAAGCGGCTCATAATCATCACTTACAGAAATACCAAGCAGGTGGCAGTTGCCGCCTTTCCATTGAGCGGAGAGTTCTATTCCTGAGAGAGCCTTTATTCCGCGGCTTTTACCGTATTGTACAAAACGTTTCACGCCCGCGGTTGTATCATGATCGCACAGAGCTATAACCGAAATCCCTTTTCCAATCGCCATATCAATAAGCAGCTCAGGGCTGAGCTGTCCGTCAGATTCATTTGAGTGAACATGAAAATCGTTAATCATCTTTACATCCAACCTAATATTTTATAAACAGCGATCCCATAATATTCATGAAGAGCTATTGTAGATCTAAAGAGCGAACCAGCGTTTGGCAGCCATCCGTAAAGTTTAAATCCAATATAATCCTCTTCGTAAAAACCTGCCGGGGCAGGCGTTACGATAAACCCAGCTTTACGGAAAATAGCCGCGCTTCTGGGCATATGATACGCACTTGTCACTAAGATAATATCATTTCCGAGCCCAGCCTCTTCCATTACTTTTTTCGTGTAAAGCGCGTTTTCTCTGGTATTTCTTGAATTGGGTTCAAGAAGCACATCCGCACTGTCAATCCCAAAAAGCTCATTGAGGAGTAAAAACGCAGAGTGCGCCTCAGGAACAGTATCATTGGAGACAACTTCTACTACCCCGCCGCTAAGAACAAGTTTTTCGGAACCGCTCTGTCTAAAAACTCTAACGCTATTAAAAATACGATTTGCATCAGCGTTTGTTTCAACATTAATACGCGGCGCTCTTTGACCAACCGTAGCTCCGCCCAAAAGCACTACCGCGGAGGCTTTATCGTAATTGACAGACGGCAGGTACCGCTGTTCAAGCCCCCGCATCAATACCCGTGATACAAGAGGCGAACTGAACAGAAAAATTACAAAAAACGCGCTTGAAAAAAGTATCATTGATATTTTAACCCTGCGCCAAATAAACATAACTAAAAGAGCAGACAGCATAAGCGTAAGCGTCAATCCGACAGGATTGAACGGGATAACCAAAAACTTTGATAATACTAAAAACATCTTAACTTTCAGCCCCGTATTGTGCACGATACTCTTTTATTCTGCTTAATATTTCATCATTGAGTATTACTTTACCGTCAATTTCTTTATTGTGCAGATAGTTAATAATTTCATCAAGATTAACAATAGGGAACGCGGCGAAGCCAAACTCCTCTTTAAGCTCTGTAAGAGCGCTTTTGGTTCCTACTCCCCGCTCCATCCTGTCAACAGACACTATCAAGCCTATCACTTCAACGCCTAACGTATGCTTAAGAAACGGAACGGATTCCCGCACAGATGTTCCGGCGGTTGTCACATCCTCTATTATTACAATCTTGTCGCCGGCTTTGAGCTTGTGCCCTACCATTACCCCGCCCTCGCCGTGATCTTTTGCCTCTTTACGGTTAAAGCAGAAATCGACGTCATGATGAAAGCGGCTGTGAAGCGCCATAGAGGCTGTAACCGCAAGAGGGATCCCTTTATATGCCGGGCCGAAAAGTACATTAAAGGTTTTACCCAAATTTTTTGACAGAGCCTCAGCGTAAAACCGTCCAAGCTCACAGAGCTGAGCGCCTGTACTGTAGTTTCCGGTATTTATAAAGAAAGGGGTTTTTCTGCCGCTTTTGGTAATAAAATCTCCAAAAGTAAGCACCTTGGAACGAACCATAAACTCTATAAACTCTTCCTTGAACTTCTCCATTTTTACCCTCCTTAAATTGTTATAGTCTGTCCATCGTAAGAAAATTCCATCCACGGATCAAGATCCTTGCTGTCTGCAACATAGTCGATCTCATGAGTCATATGAATAAAAAGCGCGCGTTTTGGAGCAAACCGCCTGCTAAGCTCTATGCTCTGAGGCAGAATGAGATGAGTATTGTGCTCCTTTTTGTCTCTAAGACAGTTCAAAATCAGGCAATCAAGCCCTTTCAACAGTTTTTCATTTTCGGGTTCAATATGCTTAACATCAGGTATATAAGCGAGATTATCAATTCTAAATCCTAAACACCCGCCAACTGTTCCATGAATAACAGGAATCGGTGTTACCGAAAAACCTGCGATCTCTCTCTTGCTGTTAATCTCTATCATATCCAAGTGAGGAATCCCGCCGCCGCAGTACTGCGCCGCGTCAGGCATAGCTGAGGGAAACATATATGGAAATGTGATCTTGACATTATGTATAGTTTCCGCGGAAGCATAGATCGGCATTGATTTCTGTTTTGTATAAGACCTTATGTCTGGAAGTCCGCCGTAGTGATCAATATGTCCGTGAGAGATAAGCACCGCGTCAATATTTTTTATTCTGTTGGACAAAGCCTGCTCACGGAAATCAGAAGATACATCCGCCAAAAGCGTTTTACCGTTTTTACTCAATAGAACTGACGTACGGGTTCTCCTGTAACGCGCATCTGTTAGAGATTTGCGGCATACCCCTTTAGGGCAATCGGCGTAATCCTCCATCATACAGCCAAGCGGCGGAACGCCATGCGAAGTTCCCGTACCTAAAAATGTGATTTCTATGAGCCGCCTCCATAAAAGAATAGAATATCAAAAATAGTTTATTGGAGCGCAAAATCTGTAATTTTACTGAAAATCATTAAAAATCAGGGAATACGGCCTGATGGAAAACGTATATTACTATTATGAATAAAGAAAACGCTACCCCGCTGCCGGTAGGTAATTCTATTTTTGACCGCTTGATAGAGGACGGTTTTTACTATGTTGATAAGACGCTGTTTATCAAGGATATATTAGACAGTAACGCGCAATTTCTTCTCTGCACCCGTCCGCGCAGGTTTGGTAAGACGCTTAATCAGTATATGCTCAAATGTTTTTTTGAGAATACAACAGAAATCGGCGGCAAAGATACGCGGGCGCTGTTCAATGGGTTGAATATTAAAAAGGCAGGGGAAAAATATTTGGAGCATCAGGGTAAATATCCGTAAGAAAAGGGTAAGTTAGAGGCCGTTACCGTAATCACATTGTATATTTCAATCAGCGATAAATATCCGGCAAAAACAGATGTCTTATTTTTGAATTATTTTGGATCACTAATGAATACATCAATAAAAACAATCTTCTTAACCACAGCCATCACGATTCTCACAATACTGCCGGCAGCGGTTTCAGGGTTCGGCAAAAACAAAGTCCAGTATCAATCTATGGACTGGCGGCAGCTGCACGCGCCTCATTATACTGTTTATTATCATCAAGGACAGGGAACACTTCCCGAAATTACCTACGAGCTTTTAAACGACATATACCGCGGCCTTAGCGGCCGGTTTGAATATGTTCATAAGTCAAAAGTGCCTGTGGTCATCTACGAATCAAGCCCGCTCTTTGAACAGACTAATATCATTACAGAGATTCTGCCCGAAGGGGTCGGCGGATTTACCGAGCTTTTTAAGAACCGGGTCGCGATGCCGTTCAACGGCTCTCTTCATGATTTCCGCCACGTGCTGCATCATGAGATGGTGCACGCGTTTGTTTTTGGGATGATTTACGACGGCCGGACGCTCTTTAGATCACCCGTACAGATCCCGCTGTGGTTTAACGAGGGGCTTGCGGAGGTTCTCTCCAACGGCTGGAACAAAGCGGATGACATGTTTATGATTGACAGAGCCATAAACTCAAGCATAGCGCCTCCCGGCCCATTTATGAACGGATACATGGCGTATAAAGGGGGGCAATCCTTTTTGTATTATCTATACGCAACAGAGGGCGACAGTCTTTTTAATGCGATGCTCCGTGATTTTAAAACAAGGAAAAACGCTGAAAAAGCGATTGAACACGTATACAAAAAGGATATGGAAACTCTTGGCCGTGAATGGATACTCGAACTGCGCCGCCTTTACTGGCCGGAAGTCGGACGGCGCATGCAGCCATCTGTAAACGCTCTTGAGATTACAAATAACGTTAAGGAAAAAAGCCGCGTAAATATACGGCCGAAAATTTCACCTGACGGACGCCTTATCGCTTTTTACAGTGACAAACGAGATTACATGCGGATAATAATCCGTGATACAAGCGGCAAAGAGATAAGGCAGATCGGGCAGCACGGTTTCTTGGGTCTTGGCTTTGGCGAGACGATAGAATCGTTCCAAGCCTTTAACAGCGGGATGTGCTGGTCGCCTGACAGCGATATGCTTGCGTTTACCGTTAAACGGGGCGGACGCAACGAGATAAGAATTGTGGACGCAAAGCGCGGGAGAAACAGACGCACCATAAGACTTGCACTGTCAGCAATAAACAGTCTGCACTGGTCTAAAGACGGTTCCAAGCTGACATTTACCGCTATCTCAAACGGTCAAACAGATCTTTATATGTATGGCCTGACCGATTCAAAACTCACACGGCTCACAAATTCTCCGCATACGGAGAGCGATCCGCAATTTAGCCCCTGCGGGACAAAAATCATCTACTCTGTTCTTGATACCGCAGGACTTGGAGCCAAAGTCTTTTCAAACACACCGCGGTCAGCCTATAATATCGCAATATATGATCTTGAAAAAAAACGTAATTATATTTTGACAAATACGCCGTGGAATGATAAGCAGCCCGTATGGTCGCCGGACGGGAAACATTTCATGTTTGTTTCCGACCGCAACGGTATTGACAATCTATACATAGCCTCACTTGACTCGCCAAAGGACGCAAAGCCGCTGACCGATTACATTGGAACCGTTGCTAATCCCGACTGGTCAAGAGACGGCTCGTCGGTCGTTTTTGATCTCTTCTTAAATCAATCATGGAACATATGGCGCATAGAGAATCCGCTTGAAAAAACTATGGATGAACCGCTTGCCCTTACTGCGTGGGCGCAGCATGAGTTAGATAATACTGCTCCTTTCTTTAAGAAAACTGTTACTGCGGCGGCAGCGAGATTGGCTGCGGCTAATGTCAACGGCGTCAACGATTCAACTGATGTACAGATATCCGCAGATATTGTTGACTCTGTCAACATCGCAGACTCTACGGATTTGACTGCTGCGGATGATTCGGTTGATATTAATGACGTCAGTGATTCAACCGATGTACAGATATCTGCAACAGATATTATTGACTCTGTCAACACAGCTGATTCTACTGATTTGACTGCTGCGGATGATTCTGTTGACATTATTGATATAGGCGATTCAACGTTTGCCGCCGCCGGTTTTAAACATTTTATTGACGCCGGGGATCCCCCGCATCCTCTCCCATACCGGCTTCGCTTCACACCCGACCTTGTATTATTTGGTCTTGGCATAAGCAGTTACAGCGGAACAAGCGGACAGTGGCTTGCCATGTTCAGCGATATCATGGGAGATCACCGTATCTCTGTTATGGGGGATGTACAGTACAATTTTGACGAATACGCTCATCTTTACGTTACGTATCATTATCTCAAATACCGCCTCAACGCCGCTGTGGGCGGTTTTTACAGTAAGGACTACGCTTATGACGGTTTGTTCAACCGTTTCTATCACGATATGCAAACCGGCGGATTCCTTGGCTTAAGCTATCCGTTTTCAATGTTTACAAGGGCGGATTTGCAGTTCTTTGGCCGCCACATAGAGCGCACCGCTTTATTGAGGGAGAACTCATATACGCAAAGTTCTCAGGCGCTGCTCTCTACGCTCGCCTTTTCATTTGACAATATCTTATGGGGAATCACAGGCCCGCTTAACGGAACGCGCGCTCAGATGCGGTTTCACCTCTCGCCGCAGTTTGACTTTGTCGAAGAACCGTACATCGCGGCTGACGCAGACTTCCGCAATTACTGGCATATCGCAAAAAAATTTGTATGGGCCAACCGCCTTACATTCGGCGGCTCATTTGCAACCGACGGCGACAGCCCTGCGGCAAGACGCTTTTTTCTTGGCGGAAATGATAACTGGTTTAACTACGGGGTCAACCGCAAAAATTATGATAATAATCTCCCTTACAGCTTCTACTCAGACATCGTCTCACCGCTTAGAGGATATAAATATTTTGACGTAACCGGCGACAGGATGGTGCTCATGAACTCGGAGTTCCGCTTCCCGTTTGTAAGAGAGTTTTCATTAGTGTGGCCGCTGCCGCTTGCTATCCGCTATGTCAATGGAGCGATCTTTACAGACGCGGGATACGCGTGGTACGCGGAAGATAAAACACAGAGCCCCTGGCCCTCCCGGCTCTTATGCGGCATAGGCTATGGAATGAGGGCGAATCTTGGAATATTTGTGCTGAGATACGACCGGGGATGGCCTACAGACTGGCTTAATACCGGCAAAGGCGTTCACTACTTTTCTATTGGGGCGGAGTTTTAGCCCGCCCGCTCCCGCGCCTCCTGCATCCTCCGCTCCCCAGGGGCTAAAGCCCCTGGTTACATCCTTGCACCCCTAAAGGGGTGCGGATTTCCTTAAGTTGACTGCATTGCCCTCAATAAAGCCTGCGGCACGAGCGTAGGCTTTTTTATATTTGGAGCGTAACTTGCTTTTTTGGTGATGTTCACCTGAAAATCATCGTAAATTACCTGTCCTGACTACAACGGAGATCCCTGTAATAAGTCAATAGTAACTGTTTTGCTATTAAATAACGTATATTTATATTTATACTTCATCATAAATGAGTATGAATAAACAACAAAGGACGGGTAAGGACGAAAATGACGAGAAAAATAATTTTGCCGATATTAAGCGCGGTTCTTATTACTGTTGGTGTCGGTTGCGGCGGACGCAAAGACGCTTCCGGGCTCGGCACTCAGTTAAGTTATGAGGAGATTCAAAAACGCGCGGAAGAGTTTGTGCCGTCTATTGGTAAGCCGGGCGGCGAGATTGTGCTCTCTACCATATCCGACCCCAAGTCATTTAATCCGATAACATCCACAGAAACCAGCACCTCTTTTTTTACGGGACTTATGTACGAGGGGCTTCTTACGCGAAACGGCGTAACTTTGGAGATGGAACCCAATATCGCGGAGCGCTGGGAGTCGAGTGAAGACGGGTTGACTTGGATTTTCTTTATGAGACCGGGAGTAGAGTGGTCTGACGGCGTACCTCTCAGCGCTTATGATGTTGAATTTACTTTTAATGATTTGATCTACAATAGAGACGTTGTCCCAAACTCCTCGCGGGATATCTTTACTTTGGCGGGAAAACAGATCAATGTAAAAGCGCTTGACAGTGCAAGAGTACAGTTCATACTTCCTATTCCGTTCGCCCCGTTTTTAAACTCGTTGAGCCAAGAGATCTTGCCAAAGCACAAACACGCGGCGGCTGTGGCGGCTAAAACTTTTCCTACTTCACTTTCAATAAGAACGCCGCCTGCGGATATGGTTGTAAACGGGCCGTTTTTGCTTGACAATTACGTCTCGTCTCAAAGAGTGATATTCAGAAAAAATCCCCGGTATTGGAAAAAAGACAGTGAGGGCAACGCTCTGCCGTATCTTGACAGACTTGTATACACAATTGTCCAAGACCAAAACGCCGAAATGCTTCGGTTTTTACAGGGAGAGGTCGATTACTTCGCGGCAAAAGGCGAAGACTTCCCCGAACTTAAAAGAGCGGAGAGCGGGAGCAATTTTACCGTCTACCGCCTTGGCCCCATGACAGGTTCAAGTTTTATGGTGTTTAACCAAAATCTAAAAGTGAACCCGCAAACAGGCAGAACTTTTGTATCACCAACTAAACTTGAATGGTTTCGCAATGACAACTTTCGTAAAGCGATAGCGCACGTAATTGACAAAGAGAACATGGTGCGCATCGCGATGAACGGACTTGGTTATCCGCAGTGGTCGGCCAAAACACCGGCGGAGGGGTACTTTTACAATCCTGATGTTGTGAAATATCACTACGACCCGCAAAAAGCGCGGGAGATTCTTGCTTCGGAAGGGTTTAAAGTCCCAACGCAGGGCAGCGGTGAGTTCTTGACTGATAAGAATGGCAGCGTCGTAGAGTTCTCTTTAGTGACTAACAGCGGAAATAACGTAAGGATAAAAATTGCGGAGATCATACGCAAGGATCTTCAAGACCTTGGCATAAGGGTGCATTTTCAGGTTCTTGAATTTAACAGCATAATTCAAAAATTGGACAACCCGCCATTTGACTGGGACGCTATTCTTCTTGGTCTCACAGGAGGCCCGGAGCCGCACTTCGGAAGAAACGTATGGCACTCAAGCGGCGGTCTTCACATGTGGTATCCGCGCCAAGCTTCCCCGTCAACACCGTGGGAAGCGCGTATCGACACGATATTTGATCTTGGCGTAAAAGAGATGGACCGCGCGAAACGCAAGGAGCTTTACGACGAGTGGCAGGTTATAGCGTCTGAAAAACAGCCGTTTATCTATACCGTGTTAGCAGAGCGGATTGAGTGTATATGGGATAAATTCGGAAATGTCAATCCGAATATGAACAGCGGATTATTGCATAATTTGGAATATTGGTACGTTAAATAAATAATGGAAATATCAACGTAGCGGAGACAGGGCGCGCCCTGTTCCGCGTTGATATTCCCATCATATTTTGCATATTTTTAAGGACATAAATGCGAAACGAATTAATACGGCGAATTCTGATTTCAATCCCGCAGCTGTTATTGATGTCATTCATTACATTTCTATTTATCGACCTTGCGCCGGGAGACGTCTTGGCGCAGTACCGTTTTGATCCCCGCATAAGCGACGAAACCGTACGCGAGATAGAAGCAAAGTTTCACTTTGACAAGCCAGTCATAGTACAGTACGGTCACTGGCTTATACGCGCCGTGCAGGGTGATCTTGGTTACTCTTTCTCCCGCGAGGCCCCTGTTTCAAGCGTTATTTCAGAGCGATTGTTCAACACATTTATTTTGTCATTCTTTTCGATTATTATAACATGGCTGATTGCCATCCCTTTAGGGATTTACGCCGCGGTGAAACAGTACTCCTGGGGTGACAGGATTATGTCTGTTATCTCTTATGTGGGGATGTCTCTGCCCACCTTTTTTGTCGCTCTATTGCTTATGTTTTTTGTTTACCTGGGCCGTGATCTTCCGCTGATATCGCTTCTTCCAACAAGCGGGATGATCTCCGCAAATCACGATCAGCTCAGCTTTTTCGGCAAACTGATTGACAGGGCGCTGCACATGGTTGTCCCCGTAACCGTCCTCTCAATCACCGCGCTTGCCGGTTTACAGAGAATAAGCCGCGGGAATATGCTCGAAGAGTTAAGAAAACAATATGTGGTGACTGCGCGCGCCAAGGGTCTGCCCGAAAATAAAGTCGTATACCGGCACGCATTACGCAATGCAATAAATCCGCTGATAACACTTTTCGGCTTTGAATTCAGCGCGCTTTTAAGCGGCGCGGCGCTGCTTGAGATAATAATGAACTGGCCGGGACTTGGGAGCCTCATGTTAAGCGCAGTCCAAACGCAGGACACTTTTTTAGTGATGGGCAGTCTTTTACTTGGCGGATTAATGCTTATATGCGGAAATCTTATCGCCGACATACTTCTTGTAATAGCAGATCCGAGGGTGCGAAGATAAATGGGTACCCATATGAGACTTTTTATTGATAAACGAGCCCGTCAAAAATTCTTCGCGCACCCCCTTGCCGTGGCCGGCCTTGTTATACTTTGCGGATTATACATTATGATGATCTTCGCCGAGTTTATAGCGCCGTATCACTACGACAATCCCGACAGAAATAAATCATACCAGCCCCCCTCTAAAATTCACTTTTTCCATGACGGACGATTCACGCTTCAGCCGGTCGTCTATCCAAAATCGTTCACCTTTAACGAAGTTTTTGAACGCGTTTATGTCGAGGATAAATCACGTCCATCTAAAATTACGCTGTTTGCAAAGGGTGATAAGGTGAAACTATGGGGAATCATTCCCATAGAAAGACACCTCTTTGGACTTGAGGGTAACAGCGGAGACACGCGCATCTATCTTTTGGGCGCGGACGCGATGGGGCGCGATCTTTTTTCACGCATAGTTTACGGTTCGCGCGTCTCGTTATCTATCGGTTTTTTTGGAGTTTTTATCACCTGCGTTCTTGGGTTTCTCATAGGCGGCGCCGCCGGATATTTTGGCGGTAAGCTCGACTGGGTTCTCATGCGCTTTGCGGAGTGCTTTATGCTTGTCCCCTCGTTTTTTCTGATGCTCGCGTTAAGAAGCGCGTTTCCGATACAGCTTTCAAGCGTGCAGATCTACTTTCTTATCGTGGTGATAATGAGCCTTATAGGATGGGCGGGTTTTGCACGCGTAATCCGCGGAATGTCTCTATCCATAGGCCAAAGAGATTTTGTGACAGCGGCCAAAGCGTCGGGCGCGTCTCATCTGCGAATTATTGTCCGCCATATTCTGCCTCAAACTATGTCTTACGCGATTGTCTCCATGACGCTCTCCATCCCGTCATACATATTAGGTGAATCCGCGCTGAGCCTTATCGGACTTGGGATTCAGGATCCTCACGCCTCGTGGGGTAACCTTTTAAGCGCGGCGATGAATCTGTCACAAATTCAGCTCCATCCTTGGATTTTACTGCCGGGCATATTTATTTTTTTAACGGTAATAGCCTTTAATTTCGTTGGAGACGGCCTGCGCGACGCTCTTGATCCAAATAGATAGCGGTACCTCTTGAAATTTGGTTGTGAATAATTGTACAATATAGGTAAGAGGTAAAATATGGCAACCATTTTTATGATAGAGACGAAGTGCTACGTATGCGGTAAAAACAACCGCTTCCCTCAGTCCGGCCCTATCATGGACGCCGGTACATCAAGAGATTTGGACGGAAGACCCTCCGGGATGGGCCGTTCAAACATCTATATGAGGGTTCAGCGCTGCATACACTGCGGTTATTGCAGTTTAGACGCCTCGGCAGGCCACGAATCTTACCCCGAAATAGTAAAAAGCGACGCTTACAAGGCGATGCTCAACAATAAGGATCAAACGGAAACCGCAAACGCCTATCTTTGCTGCGCGCTTCTTTTGAGATATTCGCAAAGCTGGTCGGAAGCGGGCTGGAGCGCCCTGCACGCGGCGTGGATATGCGACGACAACAAATTTGCCGAAAGCGCTCAAAGATGCAGAAAGCTCGCGCTTGACTTTTTCACAAAGGCGCGGGAAGGCGGCGGCGGTACTTCGTTTGCAGACTCTCACAGCGAAGAAGAACTTCTGTTTATTGATATTTTACGCCGTCTTGGAGAGTTTGAAAAAGCAGACAAAATATGTGCGGAACTGCTTGAAAAAGTTGATGATGACGTCGCGGAAATAATCTTAAATTACGAAAAGCATCTGATAGAAAATAAAGACATTAGGTGCCATACTTTTGAGCAGGCTCAAGAGATGGATGAGAACCAGTAATTGAAAATTCATAAATATCAAAAAACAACATCCCCCAAAAAAATTGACTTTAATTCTCGTTATTACGTATTTTAGGAACCGACATTAGATATATACTGGTAAACGCGTGCCGTGATTCGGTATATTCCATATTCCATTTCTCACAAAGAAGGAGTCCCATGAGCAGCATCAACTTGCAAAAAGACTGGCAAAAACTAAAAAATCTTCCAGCCCATATAAGGGACATTTTGGCTAACAGCAAGAGCCTTATTTTCCCAGCTACACGGGAAGAGATAGTTAATTTGGCGGTGGGCGGTAAAGACAGCAAGGAATTTGACGTCTGTTATGACGTTCCAGGCAAAGGCCAGTACAAAGAGGTAAACGTAGTCCGCTGCCGCAACGGGCTGTCGGTGAACTATACCGAAGTTTACATGCGCCGCCGCGACCCCGACTGCACGGTGATCGCCGACGGGCTTCCTACCGACCGCGACACTTATAAAAGCCGCTTCGGCAAAGAGTTCGAACCGCTGCGCGGCGATACGTTCGATTGGCTCAAAAAGCAGGATCTTTTAGTGACAACATTCATGCTCGGCGAAACCAAGCACGGCGCGCTTCTTGTAGCCCCCGCCAACGCGGGCTTTTTTGCCGGCGGACTCGCCGATCTTCAGGGTATGTGCGATCCCTTAAATCTTCCCGAAGATTTTGATATAAGCTGCGTGATCTACCTCGCGCCGCCATACCGCCACACAAACTTTGACGGCAAGCAGGTCGTTGTCCACAACCGCCTTGAGGGTCTTCACGAAATTTTCTCATACAACCTCTATCCGGGCCCATCCGCCAAAAAGGGCGTCTACGGCGTACTGCTTTCGCTTGGCGAAAAAGAGGAGTGGCTCACTCTTCACGCGGCAACGGTGCAGGTTGTTACCCCTTACGATAACGTAACTACAATCATGCACGAAGGCGCTTCAGGCGGCGGCAAGAGCGAGATGCTTGAGTACGCCCACCGCGAAACCGACGGCCGTCTGCTTCTTGGCAAGCACGTTAAAACCGGCGAAAAGCGCGTGATCTCCATGAATCAGAACTGCGAACTGCGCCCCGTTACAGACGACATGGCTATGTGTCCGCCCGAAGAGCAGGACGGCAGCGGTTACGTAAGAACGTGCGACGCCGAGCGCGCATGGTTCGTGCGTCTTAACCACATTACGCACTACGGCACCGATCCGCACCTTGAATATATTACAATCCACCCCAAGGAACCGCTTATATTCCTTAGTATGGACGGCACAAAAGACGCGACGATCCTGATTTGGGAGCACACGCAGGATCAGCCGGGCATCCCCTGCCCGAATCCGCGTGTTATTATGCCGCGCCACCTTATGCCCGGCAGTGTAACCGGCACGGTTGAGGCGCACTTCCGTAATTTTGGAATCCGCACACCGCCCTGTTTTAAGGATAAGCCGACCTACGGTATCGTAGGTTTCATGCACGTATTGCCGCCTGCTCTTGGCTGGCTTTGGAGACTTGTTGCGCCGCGCGGGCACTCTAACCCAAGCATCACGGTTACCCACGGGATGACCAGCGAAGGTGTAGGATCATACTGGCCGTTTGCCACAGGGCGTCTTGTTGATCACGCGAATCTGCTCTTCAGACAGATTCAGAGAACGTACAATATGCGCTACACGCTTACGCCTAACCAAAACGTCGGCGCCTATGAGGTGAGCTTCATGCCGCAGTGGATCGCGCGCGAATATCTCGCACGCCGCGGCAGCGCGAAGTTCAAGCCGGAATCGCTTATCCCATCCCGCTGCCCGCTTCTCGGCCACACGCTCAAGTCGATGCAGATTGAGGGCACGTTCCTGCCTACCGATATGCTCAGAGTAGACGAGCAGCCGGACGTAGGAGTCGATGGGTACGACGCGGGCGCGAAAGTACTGCATAATTTCTTCAAGGTTGAGCTTGAGAAGTTCAAGCATCCGGAGCTTGATCCGATTGGTAAAGCAATTATTGATTGCTGTTATGACGGCGGGTCTGTTACGGATTATGAGAATCTTCTTAAATTCTAATTAATCCCCCAAATCACCCCGGGCGCTGCCCGGGGGTATTGAGCGATGGAAAGGACACGCATAGCTATCGGCCTCTTGTCTTTAGCCCCCTTGAGGGGGTTGGGGGTGATAATGTGGCGGGGCGTTGCGGGGCGTCCCCGCAGAGGGGGCAGCGGAAGACAAAAGGGAGCGAGGGGGAGACTTCCCCCCTCATAATATCTTGCCTTTATCTTAGTTCTTAATCTTAACCTGATTCCCCAAATACTCAGGATCCAAGCTGAAGCTGTAATACAAAAAGTAGCCTCTGATCTCTCTGAATTCTCTGAATCTTTCGGGGACGATGTGGTCGCGGATTTCGGAGTCGCTGGTCAAATCGCCGATTTTTACAGGAATAACTTCGATTCTCGCGTTTCTGTCTTTCGGAGTAACAAGCACTTTTAAAACAGTACCGGCCTCAATCTCAACATGAGAGCCGTCTACATTCAAAGCAACGCCGGGGTTTTCGAGATCACCGTAAGCCGCTTCGAAACGCTCTCTGGGGAGACTTGTGATAACCTCAAGCAGATCACCCTCTTTAACCGCGGGAGCGCTTGCATTTCCGCATCCGATTGCAAAGACCGCAGCCAAGGCCGCCAAAATAGTAACTTTTAACTTAAGCACAGAATCCTCCTTGTATAAAGTTTTCTTTTTTAACTGTGATCATTGGGACGCGTGTTTTATCCGTTTGTTCAAATTCAACAATAACGCACGCGTAATCACAATTACTATAGACTACTATATAAAAATAACATAATGCGCGGCAATGTACAATATTTTATCAATATTTTTTATGAAAACGCGGTCAGACACTGTTTTTAAGCAGATAGTCAATTATAAGCTGTACGCCGTACCCTGTGGCAAACTGCGCGGTCTCGCCTTTGGGCGGGCCGTCGTTCCACGAGACGCCCGCGATATCTATGTGCGCCCAGGGGATCATGCCGCAAAACTCCTTAATAAACGCGGCGGCGGTGTTTGAACCGGCGTGCCCTTTTTTAAATTTTGAAAGGTTGCGAAGATCGGCGATATCGCTTTTAATTGAGTCGCTGTACTCTTGAAAAAGAGGCATGCGCCAAAGCCTGTCGCCGCTTCTTTCGCCCGCTTCAAAAAGTTTTTGAGCGAGCTCATCATTATTTGAATAGAGACCGGCCGCCGTATCGCCAAGAGAGATCGCGATTGCGCCGGTGAGAGTTGCGAGATCAACAATTGAGGTCGGTTTAACTTTTTTTCTGCAATAGGAGATCGCGTCGGCAAGGATCAGGCGTCCTTCCGCGTCTGTGCTGCATATCTCTACAGTAAGCCCTTCATACGATCTGTAAACGTCGCCGGGAAAATACGCTTTGGGGCCGAGAGCGTTTTGCGCGGCGGGGACTACGCCGCACACGTTGATTTTAGGCTTTAACGCGCCTATACATCTCATTACGCCAAGTACTGCCGCCGCTCCCGACATGTCGGAGCGCATAGTCTCCATGCTGCCTGTGGGCTTGAGGTTTAGGCCGCCGCTGTCAAAAGTTATCCCTTTGCCTACAATCATTTGACGCTCTTTGCTTTTGCTGCTGCCGTTATATTCAAGTATAATAAGACGGGGCGGGAACGGAGAGCCGTCGCCAACCGCTTTTATCAGGTTAAGCTGCTGCTTGGAGATATCATGTTCGTCAAGTACGGTTAATTTCATAGAGCCGCTTTTTGAGATAGCGAGAGCCTCTTTCGCAAGCTGCGCGGGGGTCATTTTATGCGCGTTTTCATTCACAAGACCGCGCGCGTAGTTTACGGAGTCGGCGATAATTTCCGCGCGGCTTATCTCGGCAGCGGTGATAGGGCGTGAGCTTACAATGTCAATAGTTTCTATAGAGACGGGCTTTTCGCTTTTGTATTTGGTAAATTTATATTTGCCGAGAAGCGCGCCTTTCAAACAGCTTAATAATTTTTCGTTATCTAACCGCTTTATCTCAGGCAGTATGATAGAGACCCGCTCTTTTTTAAGTTCGGATGTTTTTTGAATCCCTTTTGCCGCGGCGGTTTTAAGCGTGCGTTCGCTTACCTCTTCTTCTTTGCCAAGTCCGCAGTATATATTTGTGATATCAGCTTCATATCTAACGGTTATTTCACCGCTTGACGCTTTGAAATCCTGGGGAAGATTTTTGCTCTCTTCAAAAAGAAAGCTGATTATGGTTGTGGATTTTGCTGTTTTTGATAGTCTGATTTTCATGAAATTTTAGAACCGTTTCTTTTTAAAAATTCTGTATTATTGATATCTTAAAATACATTATTTATACGCACAAGCAAATAGTGCGCCTTTATCTTTGGTATTTTCCCAAAAAGCACATTAAGGAATAATCACAGTATAGTGGCAAGCATATACAATCCTTTTTCGGTAAATGCTTTAACAGGAGCATTAGAATATTTCAACATTGTCAAGTGGTCAAAATTTTTGACCACTTGACTTTTCGTATTTTTGTCAAGGGTAATTATGTAGCCGTCAGGAAACTTATCCCGATTATTCTTTACAGCCTGATTGACCTCTTTGGTTTCGACTCCATACAAGGAAGCGACGTCACTGTCTAACAAAACTTTTGTCTCGCGAATTTCGACTAATTTTGAATCAACATCAATAACGCACGTACTCATAATAATATTCCTTTCCCCCTGAAACCCCGCCCCAAAAACCCCAAAAAATAAAAAAAATTACGATAATGATTGACATCGCATACGTTATATGGTATACTATAAACAACAAAATTTCAAAAAATGGCATTCCGCGGCGGATCTCTTCAGTTGCGGGGCGCTGTTTATTATTAACCTATATTTAAAGTTAAGGAGGGCTGTTCACCATGAACCGTTCTTTTCTAAAGAAGTTTGTAGCCGCCGGTATTGCCGCTGTTATGGGTATCGGATTGGCGTTTGTCGCGTGTACCGATGATGATGGTAACCCGATTAGCAGCGCCTGTACGCAGTGGAGTGAAGCGGTGACGGTCATCGCGACTTGTACTCAGGCGGGTACGATTACAGAAACGTGTCTTCAAGGCAATGCCTCCCCTAGAGTTACTGTATTGCCGCAGTTGGCAGGCGCGGTGTGCGATCCTAACACCGGTTGTACCAGTTGGGGGGATATACAAATAACTCACGCAACCTGTCAGGCGGCGGGTCAATCCGTAATGCCCTGTCTCTCAAACCCGGTTTTTAATCAAGTTCAGACTATTCCTCAGCTGACCGGTACTCAGTGTCAGGCTGTGTGCAATCCTCCTAGTGTGACTATGAACGGCGTTTGTCAGCCTTGTCCTACAGGTCAGGTGCCTAACGCTACTCATACAGGTTGTGTTAATCAGGGAGGTACTCCGACAGGTATCAACTGCTATTGGCCGGCCAGTGCGTCTAATCCTCAGGCAGAATGCTGGCCTATAGGCGGTGATTTTTGTGAAGGTTCAACTTGCTCTGAGGCATTGTGCATAGCAGATCACGGTACGGTTATTGCCGACTGCGACAATCCGCCGAGCGTATCGTATTGCAATTGGGGTGCTACTGCTGGAGCCGATTGTCATCCGATCGGTCCCGGAATGAATAATGAAAACCCTGGTATGACTGAACTGCAAGCCTGTCAGGCGTTTGGTTTCGTCAGTCAATTCCCAGACTGCCGTGATTTTGTTCCGCCCCAGCATTTCTGCCGTTGGCCTACCGGATGTGTTGCAATAGCTAATCCTAATTCTCCGAATGCGGACAACCCTTTATTAACGAATGTAGAAAACTGTCAGGAGAATGGCCGTTATTTCACCACTATGGCAGCGTGCGAGGCGTTTGTTCCTCCTGCGACCGACAATCAGGTTCGCGATTTCGGACCGTGTGAAGGCGGAAGCGGTTGGAATTGTACTAACGGCGGTTGTTATGCTGGAGGTACAGCGTCGCAAATTACCGAATGTGAGGGTGCGACTTGGTGTACAATCAGGGATAGATGTCCCGTTGGACACTGCCCGCCGGCAGCGGCTGGTCAGGCTCACTGTATGTAATTTCAAATTTTCAGTATAATCGAAAGCGGTAAATGGGGACGGTCGTTTGACCGTCCCTTTTTTCGATTACCCCAACCGTCCCGCATCCCCGCTCTCTCATCTCGTTCCCAAACGGTATAACTTTAGCAGTGTTTATCTGCAAAATGTATATTACAATATATACGCAATATTAATAGCTAAAGGAGTTTATGAGCGAGAAAACCAATACTGTCAGCCAAAAACAAAAGCGCAAACGCAAAACTCCCGACCCATACCACGAGGCGGCGTTTTCGGCTATTGCCCACCGTTTGCGTGAATACCGTAAGAGGAGCGGAATTGACAGTGATACGGCAAGGTGGGTTGCGCAGATTGCGTCTAAGGGCGAGGATTATGTTGAAGATTTGCACCCGTGGCTGATGTTTATGGCTGCGGCGAACGAAGAAATATTTAGAACGGAGGGATATATGCGCAGTATCAAAGAGGTTTGGAAAGACGTGTCCGAAGAAGAAGGATGGTTGGAGGAGGTCAGGCAAGAAAGTATGAAACAAGGTGTAAAGCAAGGTGTAAAGCAGGGTGTAAAAGAAATTCTAAAATACTTAAAAAGCGGACACACACTCGAAGAAGCAGAGAAGAAATTTGCGGTACATCCCTGATTTAACAACGGAGAGCGGGTATGTTTTTTCTTGCATCCTGACCGTGTTTATCGCGGCGAAGCCAACGGATGCTATTCTCTGCGTTGACATTACTCGTTTAGTTCCCGGTTTTCCACTCAACAATATTGCGCAGCTCTCTGCTGAAAACGACGCCTGCTTTTACCAGCTTTTTTCCGCTGCCGGCATAAATTGACGCGTAGTCTTTATCTTCTATCTGCCTTTAGAAATAGCCAATCCATCAAAAACTTCTTTTTCGCCGCGGAAGAGCGAAACGATTGTGGAACACAACTTGAAGCGTCCTTAATACTTTCAAGGAAAATACTATCTGCATGTGCCATTCGTAACCCAAAAAAAGTTTTTTTACGCTTGTTTTTTGCGCTTTTTGTATTATATTATATATATGTTGGAGTTTTTACCTATTTACCAAGTTTTGGGAGAGGTATCATGATAAGAGCTATATTTCTGTCATCTTACATTGCTATTACGGTTGTTCTGATAGCGGTCTTTGCTGTGCCGGGGTGGGCGCAATCGTTTCCGGCGGGCAGCCCTGTTGCTGTCAACGGTCTAATACGTACCGAAGGTAACAGGGTCGTAAACGCGAGCGGCAATCCCGTGCAGCTGCGGGGTATGAGTCTGTTTTGGAGCCAAAGCCGCGATGGCAGGCAATTTTATAACGAAACGGCAATAAGGCACCTGAGGCAGGATTGGAACGCTGATGTTGTGCGGGCGGCTATGGGCATAAATCTTAACTGGGCGGGCGACGAACAGGCATATCTTAGCGACAGAGCTGGAAATCGGGGACGTGTTGAGACGGTAATACGAGCCGCGACAGCCCAGGGAATGTACGTAATTGTTGACTGGCACGCCTACTATCAGCATACTAACAACCAATCCAACACACTGCCGCCCGTACAGGAGGCGATCGACTTTTTCCGCGGTCTTTCTACCGCGTTTCCGCAGTCTACCCACCCCAACATTATTTGGGAAATTTTTAACGAGCCGGTGGGGCCGCACCAGGACCAGGGCGGAGGCGCAGGCGCCACACAATTTTGGACCGGTAGTATGGTACCTTGGCTGGAACCGGTTGCGAGAGCCATCAGAGCCAATAACGATAACAGACTTATAATTACCGGAACACCGTTCTTCTGTCAGGCGCCGGACATAGCGTCGGCTAATCCGCTTCGCATGGCAAACGGCAGCCTCGTTCCGCATGTGGCCTATTCCGCTCACTTTTACGCCGCCGGTACAAACCCATCCACTCCGTCCGGCTTAAATGATCATAATTTAGGGCTGAAACAGAGAATAATTCGCACGATGATGGTACATCGCCTGCCTGTCTTCGTTTCGGAGATGGGGACAGTAGCCGCCGATGGAGCGGGAGCGCACAATGCCGCCAATTCTAATGTTTGGATGGATTTTATGCGGCAGTATCAGATTGGCTGGGCCGCGTGGTCGTTTAGCGCGATGAACCAAAGCTCCGCCGCTTTTAATCCGGGAACTCCGGCAAGTCCAAGCAGCCCTTGGCCTACAAACCAAATTTCTACTTCGGGCAATTTTCTGCGCAGCGAACTTCGTAATACTCCGGCTCAGGCAAGACAATCGCGGTTCTTCTCCGTAGACCCGCGGGCACAGGGCAATGGAACGGTTAGCGGAGCGAATCGGGTTGGTCCGTTTGAAGTATCGGGTGCCGCTCCCGCCGCTATTTCGCTTCAGGCGACTCCGGCTGCTGGTCAGATGTTATCTAGGTGGGAGGGTCTTCCTGCGAATTTGGCGAATAATAACCCTGTAACATTTACTCCGGCTCCTTCCGGTACGGGTGTGAATAGGGATATGGTCGTTACGGCGGTATTTACGGCGATAACGGGTGCGGCGCAGGACAATGCAGACATTAACGCGGCGCTGGCTTACGTTATGGGCCGGCCTTTTGCCGCTATGTCACAGGCGAACGGAAATGATGTCGCGGCGGCGCGTGCGCATCTCAACAGTATTATCGCGGGATGGCCGGCAGCCTCTATGAACGGCGTAACCGTAACGATCGTAGACAGCACTTTCACGCCCGCGGTAGCTGGAACCGAAGCAACCCCGGCGGGTACAAACGGCAGTTTCCGTTTCAACCTTGTCTTGAGCAAGGGAGCTGGAACGCCTCAAACTCTAAGTAACCGTTCTTTTAATATCACCGCCACCCGCTTTAACCCCAACGTCAGCGTCCTTCCGCACTACGCCGGCAAACCCCGCGTGTCTTGGAGCGTCTCTAGCTCATCGGGCGGCAGTGCTGTTCGTCTTCACGGCCCTTCAGATGTGGGCGCAGCGGTTACGCTTTATGACACCCGCGGTAAAATAGTTGGCAGAAAAGCGGCTCAAAACGGGATGGTTATCGGCAGCGGCATGGGCGCCGGCAGTTATTTGCTTGTTGTAAGAAACAGCGCGGGCCGGGAGGTACACAAAAGCAGAGTGTCTTTGGGGAATTAGGGCTTCGGTAATCACAGCGGCAGGCATGCGGAGTTTTTTCTCTGAACGCGTGAACTAAAAAAAGTCACGATAACTATTGACGCCGCTTACGCGGTATGTTATACTATGACGATGGCTTGATCTCAAAAAACGGTAAACAGCAGACGAACCTCTTCGTCCGCTGGGTGCTAATTATATAACATAATCAAGATAAGGAGAGAAGTTCACCATGAACCGTTCTTTTCTAAAGAAGTTTGTAGCCGCCGGTATTGCCGCTGTTATGGGTATCGGATTGGCGTTTGTGGCGTGTACCGATGATGAGGGCAACCCTATCATAGGCGGGGGCGGCGGGTGTACGCAGTGGGGTGACGCGGTGACGGTCCCTGCGACCTGTACTCAGACGGGTACTATTACAGTACCGTGTCTTCAAGGCGGCGCCCCCCCCTCAATTACTATATTGGATCAGTTGAGCGGCGCGGCGTGCGATCCTAACACCGGTTGTACCAGTTGGGGGACTCTGCAAGTAACTCCCGCAACCTGTCAGGCGGCGGGTCAATCCATAATGCCCTGTCTCTCAAACCCGGTTTTTAATCAAGTTCAGACTATTGATCAGCTGACCGGTACTCAGTGTCAGGCCGTGTGTAATCCTCCTAACTTCATGCAGAATGGCGTTTGCGCGCCTTGCGCGGCGGGTACACAATGGAACGGTTTCCAGTGTGCTCCTCAAAACACCTCATGCAATCCGCCAAACTACATGGTGAATGGCATTTGCGGTCCTTGCGTCCCGCCTAACTATGTGCAGGGCAGTCTTTGTGCGCCTTGCCCGGTTGGTCAGCAGTGGAACGGCGCTTTCTGTGACGGCGGCGGCGGCACTCAGTGCTTCGGCGGCCAGGTATTAACCGGCGGCGCGTGCGTTTGCCCAAGCAATACGCCGGTGTGGAACGGCCAGCAGTGTCACCCTTGTCCTGCCGGTCAGACATGGAACGGTACCGCGTGTACCGGCGGCGGAACTCCGGGTGGTCAAATGTGTCTATATAACACCGGCGACTGCTGGCCGATGGAAAGTGAAACTGCAAGGCAAGATTGCATATCTTTTGGCTGGATATTCAATGGCGGTACAGAAGGACCTGGTACCTACTGCGCGGGCGGTGCATTCAGCGGTATAGGAAGAAACCAAACACCGGTAACTCCGGGAGGTACTATTCAAATGTGCTTATGGAATACCGGCGCCTGCTGGCCGATTGATACTCCGGCAGACAGGACAGAGTGCACCAATTATGGTTGGATATTCAATGGCGGTGCGGAAGGTGAAGATACCTACTGCGCGGGCGGTGCATTCAGCGGTATAGGAAGAAACCAAACACCGGTAACCCCGGGAGCCGTTATTCAAATGTGCTTATGGAGCAGCGGTGACTGCTGGCCGATTGATACTCCGGCAGACAGGACAGAGTGCACATCTTTTGGCTGGATATTCAATGGCGGTACAGAAGGATCTGGTACCTACTGCGCGGGCGGTGCGTTTAGCGGTACAGGCCGCAGCACAACTCCGGCAACTCCGGGAAGTGTTCTTGATATGTGCTTATGGCCCAGCTGTGACTGCTGGCCGATTGATAATGCTGCCGAAATGACAGAGTGCGTAACTAATGGGTGGGTGTTTGCCGGCGGTACAGAAGGTACAGGTTCTTTGTGCGCTGGCGGTACGTTTACCGGCAGGGGTCAAAGTACTACGCCGCCGACTTCTATTCAGCAGCCTTTAGGTTGTTGTGAGTGGAATCCTGGTGTATGCTGGACTGTTCACACACAGACGCAGGTAACAGATTGCGGTACTAATCTCAGGTCACGATCTGCTTGCCCTGTGAATAATGGTACCTGTTCGGGACTCTGATTTTGTCTGATATTGTTTCTCAAGGGCGGCGGTTCACGCTGCCGCCCGCACCATTGTTACCGAAGACGGTCCTTATACGGGCCGTCTTCAATTAAAAGAAGCCGTAAAACATGAAAGAACAGTGTTTTGGCACAAAATCTTATAGTACATTTTAGGATTATTGCAGCGGTTATAAGCGTAATGATGTTGGCCCTGCGTGTTAGTTTAAAAGGCGGCGTTTTGTTATGGAAAAGATAGATTTAAATAATTTAGATAAATTGCTCGAACTCGGTTATCATTTCGACTTAGTAGCTCAGGCGCCGCCGGCAGGTCGTGTTGGGGTTTGGTGACTTGGTGCGGAAACAAGCATTCGCCCGTGTACGGTTACCGCGGAATTGCTTTGAAAGTCGTTGAATAAGGAGGGGGTTGTGAAAAGACATTTCTTTATAGCAGCAGCAGCCGTAGGTTTTTTGACAGGGTCGGTGAGCGCGCAGACTGGCTGGCTGTCCCGCTATTGGGATGGCTGCAAGCCCAGCTGTGCTTGGACTGATAATGCGGGCGCTGCGGGTGCAACGCGGCATTGCGATATGCAGGACAGACCGCTGGCGACAGGAAACGGACAGCAGAGCAGCTGCAGGGGGGGAACTTCATTCACTTGCTGGGACATGATTCCCTGGGTAAGTTCTAACGACCCGCTTTTAGCTTACGGGTTTGTGGCAACCACCCCTCCTAACACATGCGGTACATGCTGGGAATTGACATTTGTCGGGCGCGGACAGCATGGAACACACCCTACGCATCAGGCTCTTACGGGAAGAAGAATGATCGTGATGGCAACTAACATCGGCGGTGATGTTGGAGTCAACCAGTTTGATCTTTTGGTGCCGGGCGGCGGCGTGGGGCTGTTTGATTCATTCTCCTGGCAGCTTGGTTTGAACAGCGGATATAATCCGGGCAATCAAGGCCATCCGTCTCTTGGGCATCAGTACGGCGGTTTTTTGCGTAATTGCGGGGACGGCGCGCTTGCACCAACGCAGGCATGCGTCAGAGAACGCTGCAATACGGTATTTGCAGGTACTGGACGGCGTGAGTGGCTTCGGGCGGGGTGTAACTTTTATGTAGATTGGCTCATGGCTGCAAACAATCCGGAATTTACAAGAAGAACGGTTGCCTGTCCGGCGGAATTATTGGGAAGGCATAATAGCCACCTGTCAGGTTCTCCTACAAATCCAACATTCGTAAACGTACTGTCGATCAACCGAAATATCGCCGACCGCGGTACGGTAACAGTAAATGGTTCACCTGCGTTTACAGGTACCGCGACATCGGCCTCTTCGACACATACCGGCGGAGTACAAATCACATTGGTTGCAGCGCCAAGCGCCGGTTTTTCATTTACCGGATGGTCGGGTTCGTGTACAGGCACTAACACCACCTGCGCGGTAACTATGAACCAATCTCACACGGTTACAGCGAGTTTTGGCATTACCGGCGCTGTCAATCACACACTCACTGTTCGCCGGGCCCCGCCTGCCGGCGGCTCAATAACGGTTAACGGCCAAGCGGCTTTCTCTGGCTCTCAGTCGTCTGTGTCGGTATTTCACCCTGCCGGTACTACGCTCACTTTGGCAGCGGCGCCCAGTGCCGGGAACATGTTCACGGGGTGGTCCGGCGCTTGCACGGGTACCGGCAGCTGCGTTATAACAATGTCCCAGGATCGGGAAGTTACCGCGAATTTCGCGTCAACAACAAACAGGCTGACGGTTACGAGATCTCCGTCAACGGGCGGAACAGTGACGCTCAATGGCACTTCAGTCATAGGTAACTCAACTCATCCGGCAGGGGCGGTTCTTACGTTGGTGCCTGTACCAAATGAGGGTTACTCTTTTTCCAACTGGTCGGGCGCCTGTGTCGGCACGGGCCCATGCCAGGTAACTATGAGCGCAGACCAAACGGTTACAGCCAATTTTATAAGCGGCAGCGCTCCGACGCAGCATGTTTTAACGGTAAACCGTTCCGTAGCAGGCACAGCCGTAAACGGCGTGGTGATGATTAACGGGGTACAAGCATTTACCAATACTGCGGCAACGGCTGCCTCATCTCATCCCGCCGGTACATCGCTTACTTTGACGGCTTTGGCGGAGCAGGGTTTTGCATTTGCCGGCTGGAGCGGTGCTGGCTGCACCGGTACAGGCAATTGCGTTGTAAACATGACAGGGCCTCAGACAGTAACAGCCAATTTTATCGTTAGCGTTTCTGTTCTCAATAGAATAGACAATTATAGAACTCACTGGGGTATCCGCCGTACATCATCCGGCGTATTGATAGCCGGCCCGGTTGGTACATCCGCAGATGTAATATTTTACAACATTCGCGGCGCGGCGGTGTACAGGCAGTCGGTTACAGGCGGTTATAATGTGAATATAGGAAGCGGCGCTGTACCCGCGGGCAGTTACATAGTGGTGCTGCGCGACAGGGTCACGGGGCGCGAATTGCACCGGTCGCAGGTTTCGTTTGTTAATTAGTTATACTGGTACACGGCACGCGTCTGCACCGCACCGCATGAAACTGCACGCAGGGGGCCGTGAAGCTGCTTAGCGGTATAGTGTGGATTTGTGCCGTTATTCAGTATAATTGTGATATGCGGCGGCGCGCTCCTTTGTGAGCTTTGCTCACTTGTATCGGTCGTATTAAATCTGCGGTATTTAAAAGGCGGCTATTGTGGCAAAGATAGATTTTGCAAATATGGATTTAGATCAGCTGCTTGAGTTTGGCGCACAATCTTTGGAGAGATTGTATCAGCTTGAGAAAGACATGATTATTGCGAACGAGAGGCTGGACAAGTCGATAGCGGAGCGTGATAAAGAGCGTGATAAAGAGCGCAAGGAGTCCGACGCCAAGTTCGATAAGTGGGTGGCAGAAGTCAATAAACAGCGCGAAGAAGACAGAAGACGATTCGAAGAAGAAAAAGAGGAGTTTAGCCTTAGATTTGGTAACTTTGGCAACAGACTCGGTGAAATTACTGAGTTAGTCGTTATCCCCGGCGTTAAGCCGATTTTGAGCAAACTCGGATACCATTTCGAACATCTTTATCCAAATAAAGT
>WRCH01000021.1 GCA_009784115.1 Chitinispirillia bacterium | reverse complement strand
TGAAGAAATTCCCGCTGCCCGCGCCAGATTTGAAGAGGCCGACAAAATCTTGGGCCGCGATCTGAGCAGAATCATATTCGAGGGGCCATTAGAGGAACTCACCGCGACTCAAAACACACAGCCAGCGCTCTTTACCGTTGAAGCGGTTATCGCTGATTATCTTTTAGAGCAAGGCGCAATCCCCCTGTATACAGCCGGACACAGCCTTGGCGAGTACAGCGCGCTCTATGCGGCGGGGGTTATATCATTTGAAGACGGACTGAAGACAGTTGCGGCACGCGGCGCGGCTATGGCAGAGATAGGCAAACAAACCCCGGGAACAATGGCTGCCATTATGGGGTTAGACAGAGAGAAAATCGCGTCCGTACTGTCACAGGTGAAAAGCGGTATTGTTGTCCCTGCAAACGAAAACTCTCCTGAGCAGACAGTTATCTCCGGTGAGATCAACGCCGTCAATGAAGCATGTTCATTATTAAAAGAAGCAGGCGCAAAGCGCACAATAATATTGCCTGTAAGCGGAGCGTTTCACTCTCCCCTAATGCAGGCTGCTGCGGATAAACTTCAAGCAGCGCTTGCGTCAGTAACCTTTTCAGCGCCCCGCTGTCCCGTCATCACGAATGTTACGGCAAAGGCAGAAAATGATCCCGCGCTGATGAAAGATTTACTTGTCAAACAGCTGATATCACCGGTAAAATGGGTTGACTCTATGACAACCTTGGCCGCCTGTTCTGTTGAACAATGTGCGGAAGTCGGACCGGGAGCCGTTTTGAGGGGGCTTGCAAAAAAATGCGCTCCATCTATGAATGTTGTTTCATGTGACACTGTTACCAATTTATATTCATTGATTAATCAAAATAACGAGGAGTGCGTAAGTTGATAGATTTATCTTCAAAAAAAGCTATTGTTACCGGCTCGGGACGCGGTATCGGCAGAGAGATCGCTCTCAAGCTCGCCCGTGCCGGGGCGGATGTCGCGATAAGTGATATCGATCTCGAAACAGCCAAAGCGACTGCCGCCGAGATTGAGGCTCTTGGCCGCAAGTCAGTCGCCGTATCAGCCGACGTATCAAAAGCCGCCGACGTAGAAAAGATGTTTGCGGATGTTTTGGCCGCTTTTGGCTGTATTGATATCCTTGTAAATAACGCGGGGATAACAAAAGACGGCCTTTTATTAAGAATGAAAGAGGAAGATTGGGACGCTGTTCTTAACGTGAACCTTAAGAGCGCGTTTCTTTGCTGTAAAGCGGCGGCTAAGCCGATGATGAGCGCGCGCAGCGGCAAGATCATCAATATCGCCTCTGTTGTAGGGCTTATGGGCAACGCGGGTCAGGCCAACTACTCAGCTTCAAAAGCTGGGATGATCGGTCTTACAAAAACTCTCGCCCGTGAATTCGCGTCACGTTCAATCAACGTGAATGCTATCGCCCCGGGTTTTATCCGCACAGCGATGACAGACAAACTCTCAGACGAAGCGAAGCAAAAGCTTGCGGGTTCCATCCCAATGCAGAAACTTGGCGAGGCTGAGGACGTGGCTAACGCGGTGCTGTTTTTGAGTTCATCGTTGTCCGACTACGTCACAGGTCAGGTGCTGACTGTTGACGGCGGACTCGTTATGTAGAGTGGTATCTATTATATTATAACATCATCAGTCTCTTTGAAAGGAGCATATTGTGAGTGACGTAGAATCAAAAGTAAAACAGATCATTGCCGAGAAGCTTGGCGTGAGCGAAGAGAAGATCGGTTCAACATCTTCATTTGTTGACGATCTTGGCGCGGACTCATTAGACCAGGTGGAACTCATCATGGCTTTTGAAGACGCTTTCGAAGTTGAGATTCCCGACGAAGACGCGGAGAAAATGCGTACCGTCAAGGATGCTTTGGAATATCTCTCAAGCAAGCTGTAATCAGTTAGAGAGTATCTCTTTGAAATAAGGACTCTTTGACGTGTGTGAAAACGTTTGCGCCAAAGAGTCCTTTAGCATCACCAATCAAATTTCATTATGTATAGATAGTTTGGTTTCCGAGAGGGGTTGTCAGGGCACCCGCAAGGGGTGCCCGTACGGTAGAGACGGGGTTCACCCCCGCCCGTTTATAAAAAACAACCCCGTCCCGAATGCCAAAATATCAAGAACCAAAAAAAGGTTTTTCATGTCAAACAGAGTGGTAATTACAGGTCTCGGGGTTACAAGCCCTGTTGGTAATGATGTAAACACATTTTGGGCCTCTCTTTGCGCGGGCAGATCGGGGATTGACGCGGTCAGCGCGTTTGACACATCCGACTACCCGACTAAAATCGCCGGAGAGGTGCGAGATCTTGACTTTGGCAAATACATGGACGCCAAAGAGGTAAAACGCAATGACAGGGTGATACTTCTCGGTATCGCAGGCGCCGCTATGGCTATTGAAGACAGCGGTCTTGATTTGTCAAATGAGGATTTAGACCGTATCGGAGTTATCGTAAGCTCCGGTGTGGGCGGTATGAAAACGATGGAGACTGAACAGACCAAGCTGATCCAAAAGGGGCCTTCGCGCGTTTCGCCTTTTCTTATCCCGATGATGATAGCTGATATGCCTGCAGGCCGCATCTCAATGCAGTACGGTTTGCGGGGGCCTAACTATGCGGTCGTGAGCGCATGCGCTTCCGGAGGCCACAGTATAGGCGACGCGTTTATTATGATAAAAAGCGGTATGATGGATGTTGCTCTCGCGGGAGGAACCGAAGCGGCGATAACGCCGTTATCGTTTGCCGGATTTTGCTCAATGAAAGCTATGTCTACAAGAAATGATATCCCGGCAAAAGCGAGTTCTCCTTTTGACATTAAGCGCGATGGATTTGTGATGGGAGAGGGCAGCGGCGTTGTAGTCCTTGAATCGTTGGAACACGCGCTGAAACGCGGAGCGAAAATTTACGGTGAGATGCTTGGCTACGGCGCGACAGCGGACGCCCACCACCTAACTCAGCCCGCTCCTGAAGGCGCGGGAGCGCAAGCCTCTATGAGAATGGCGCTCAAAAGCGGTCAACTGTCACCTGATGATATTGATTATATAAACGCGCACGGAACCTCAACGCCTTTTAATGACATGGGCGAATCATTCGCTATATCAAAGGTCTTTGGCGGCGCTGTAAATAAGTTGAGTATCAGCTCCACAAAGTCAATGACCGGGCATCTTTTGGGCGCGTCGGGAGGTATTGAGTTTATCGCCTCGATTCTTGCGATCAGGGACGGGATTATTCCGCCGACAATTAACTATGAAGATCCCGATCCTGAGTGTCCTCTCAACTACACGCCCAATGCCGCGGTGAAAAGAGAGGTGCGCTGCGCGATGAGCAACTCTTTTGGTTTTGGCGGACATAACGTGTCGCTTGTCGTCGGAAGGTATATGCCATAGGACAGATAACCGCGGGTTAAAACCTGCGGTTATAGATAGTACACCCTTTCAGGGTATCAGAATCGGAATATTGTCCTCACCCCTTTAGGGGTGACAGATTTGTAGCCCCGGGTTTTAACCCGGGGGGGATGTGGATCAGAAAAACATTTCCGGTTTTATCCGGGGTAACATTTTGTGAAAGCAAATAATAGCGTTTTAAAATTTTTTGGCAAGATTTTTTTCAGCGGTAAGAAGAAGAGTACGGAGCTGCTTGATAAGCTGCAGGAAATTATCAGCTACCGTTTCAAAGATGATCACTATTTATGCCATGCTCTTACTCATAAATCTTTTGTAAGTCAAGACGATGTAAAGGGACTCCTGTCTAACGAGAGACTTGAGTTTCTTGGTGACTCTGTGATAAACTGTCTTGTTACCGAGTACCTTTACTTCACTCACCCCGACAAAAGCGAAGGGCAGCTGTCCAAGATAAAATCGCTTGTTGTCAGCCGCAAAATTTTGGGTGAGGTAGCGCAGGGTATTGATTTGGGTCGATATCTCATAATGGGTCCCTCGGAGGAGAAGTCCGGCGGCCGATTTAGGATGTCAACAATATCAAACGCTTTTGAAGCGGTGCTTGGCGCGGTGTATCTTGACGGCGGCTTGAGCGCTTGTAAAAAAATGTTGGAGCGGTTTCTTTACGGCAGAATAGACGATTTTTTAAAAGACGAGAGCAACATTAATTATAAAAGTAAAATTTTGGAGATGGCTCAGCGCGATGGTTTTGGCATTCCGGAATATGTTACGGTTGACGCGGTCGGGCCTGATCACGCAAAGCAGTTCAAGGTAAAAATTGTAATAAGCGGTGTTGAGATGGGGGAGGGAGTCGGCCCCAATAAAAAGATCGCTCAGCAGTTCGCCGCGCAGAACGCGGCTTTAAATTATGACAAAGAGATAATAGAAAAAATAAAAAAATCCAGTACAAAAGGAGAGCAGGACGATGAATTACTTTCTGACTGAAGAACAGCAGATGATTGTGGACACCGCGCGCGAGATCGCGATCAAAAAGATTTTGCCGGTGAGAGAGAAGTACGACCACGAGGGGATCTTCCCCTGGGATGTTGTAAAGGCGCTTTCGGAAGCGGATATGTGCGGACTTTATATCCCGCAGGAATACGGCGGTTTTGGCGGCGGCGTCTTTGAACTCTGCCTTGCCGTAGAGGAGCTCTCTAAAATTGACGGCGGAATCTCGCTCGCAATGGCCGCGACAGCGCTTGGAACTTTCCCGATTCTTCTTCACGCCTCAGAAGAGCAGAAGAAAAAATATCTCCCCGGTATCGCGGCAGGAAAAACAATCGCGGCGTTTGGTCTCACGGAAGCAAACGCGGGAAGCGACGCTCTTGGCATGAAGACGACAGCGGTTCTTGACGGGAACGAATGGGTGCTCAACGGTACAAAGCAGTGGATCACAAACGGTGAAAACGCTCAGGTCTACACAGTATTCGCGAAGACAAACCCGAACAAGGGCGCCCGCGGTATCTCCTGCTTTATCGTCGAAAAAGACACCCCCGGATTTACATTCGGCAAGCACGAAGATAAGATGGGTATCCGTGCGTCAAGCACAACAGAGCTTGTCTTTCAGGACTGCCGTATCCCTAAAGACGCTATTCTTGGCAAAGAGGGCATGGGCTCTATCGTAGCGATTCACACGCTCAATAACTCACGCCCCGGCGTTGGCTCACAGGCTCTTGGCATCGCCGCCGGCGCGCTTGACGACGCGGTGAAGTATTCACGCGAACGCGTTCAGTTCGGCTCTGCGATCTCATCATTTCAGGCTGTTCAGCACATGCTTGCGGATATGGCTACAGAGATCGAAGCCGCACGCGCGCTTCTTTATGCTACAGCCCGCATGATTGACGCAGGCGCAAAAGATTTCGCGAAAGAATCCGCGATGTCAAAGCTTTACTGTTCTGACGTGGCGATGAGAGTAACTGTAGACGCGCTTCAGGTGATGGGCGGTTACGGATATATGAGAGAGTACCCGATGGAAAAGAGAATGCGCGACGCTAAGATCACGCAGATCTACGAAGGTACGAACCAGATACAGAGAAATGAGATTGCGATGAAGCTTATTAAGGAAGTTGCTTCGGCGTAGTTTTACTGTAATGATCATGCGTAATGATGTTTACAATGAATGATGTTCCTAAGTTAAAAGCCCCTGCCGTTAGGTGGGGCTTTTTTGGTATTTTTTCGGATGTATTTTTGACTGGAAGACAGAGCTGTTCTCATGAAAAATCAGGGACTCTACGCAGTATTCGCCGCAATCTCCATCCAGCTTACTCTCGGAATAGCTTATATATGGAGCGTGTTTCAGACCGGTATTGCAAACAGCATCTTTAGAGGTAACCACGCCGCCGCGGGGCTCGCCTTTTCGCTTTTAATCTCCATGCTTGGCGCGGGAGGCATTATCGGCGGAAAACTTGCGGCCAAGTATTCCACAAAGTTTGCGGTTTTTATGGGTGGAATTATTGTAAGCGTTGGATTTCTTCTCGCCTCATTTGTAACCTCAAATTATTCGTGGATGCTTTGGCTTACCTATGGTATTATGGGCGGGATTGGAATGGGTGTTACGTATTCAACTACGATTGCCTGTGCGCAGAAATGGTATCCGCATAAAAAGGGGCTTGTTACCGGAGTAATTGTATCCGCGCTTGGATTCGGCGGCGTTGTTTTTACCCCTATTGTTGAAAAGTTAATTTTAGTTTTTGGGGGAAGCGGCGTTGGTGAACCCAAAACATTTATGGTGCTCAGCGCGATTTTTCTTGTAGTGTGTACAACGGGGAGCTTTTTTATGAAAAATCCTCCCGAAGATTATACTGTTAGTAACACAGCCGCAAATAAATCATCAAAAATTATTAAAAACTATTCGACGGCTCAGATGCTTAGAAGCCCTCAGTATTATCTGATAACAGCGACATTTCTGCTCGCCTGCATGGGCGGGCTTATGATTATAGGATTTGCAAAGCCCATAGCGGTTGACAAGGGGCTTGCGTCAACCGCGACAATAGGCGTGCTTGCGATCTCACTGTTTAACTCTATCGGCCGCATATTTTGGGGGATGATTTCCGACAGGCTTGGACGGTTAAACACAATAATCATACTTCTTGGCGGAACAGCAGCGCTCTCTCTTCTTATCAACTCCGTAAGCGGTTATCTGGTATTTGGATTGATTGCGTTTGTGGGATTTTTCTACGGCGGGCTTTTAAGCAATTTCCCTGCGCTCACCGCCGATCTCTTCGGCCCAAAGTACATGGCTGCGAATTATGGATTTGTACTGATCGGTTTTGGCGGAGGAGCGATTATCTCATCACAAATCGCCGGCTATTACAAAAATATCGCCGCGGATAACATCGACATGATGTTCCCCGCGTTTATCATCGCCTCGGCCTGTGCTGTTTTGGGGATTGTGATGGTATTGGTTCTTAAAGCGATGAATAAGCACACTTTGGCTGACAAAAAAAAATGCGGTTGATTTTGACTTAATCAAATTTAGTTTTGGTGCGGCAAAATGCTATTTTTATAGGTTCACTGATTTTTTATTATTTAGGAAATATAGAAAGGAATTAAAAAATATGGGAAAGACTATCACAGAAAAAATTTTTGACGCTCATAAAATTGATGAGCCGTTTGAGGGGACATACGTCCTGTCTCTTGATGTGGTAATGTGCCACGAGATCACTACCCCTGTAGCTATCGCAGACCTTGAGTGGCGCGGTAAGGATCGGGTGTTTGATACTTCCAAAGTCAAGGCGGTAATTGACCATGTAACACCGTCCAAAGACTCGAAGAGCGCGGCTCAGGCCAAGATCATCCGCGGCTGGGCGCATCGTCACAAGATCAAAGACTTTTTTGATGTAGGTTATAACGGCGTTTGTCATGCCCTTTTTCCTGAGAAAGGTTTTATACGTCCCGGGTATACTGTGATAATGGGTGACAGCCACACTTGCACTCACGGCGCGTTCGGCGCGTTTGCCGCGGGTGTGGGAACTACTGATCTTGAAGTCGGCATATTGAAAGGGGTCTGCGCCTTCAGACCGCCAAAAAGTATAAAGGTTGATATCACCGGTAAAATGATGAAAGGCGTTTACGCTAAGGATATAATCCTCGAAGTTATCCGTCAGCTTACTGTAAACGGCGCGACAGATTGCGTCATCGAATTTCATGGCCCGGTCGTTTCTTCGATGACTATGGAAGAGAGGATGACATTGTGTAATATGGCGATAGAAGCGGGCGGCACGAGCGGTCTTTGTATGCCCGATAAGATAACGGCGGAGTATCTGTGGCCTTTCATATCGTCTGACTATAATAATGATATTGAAGCGGCTGTTACTGATTTTAAAAAGTGGCACTCTGATAGAGACGCTTCTTATGATAAGACAATATCGCTTGACGTATCGACGCTTGAGCCTGTGGTTACTGTGGGATATAAACCCGATCAGGTGAAGAGAGTCAAAGAGCTGACAGATGCAAAAATTGATCAGGTATACCTTGGCTCCTGTACAAACGGACGCATCTCAGATCTGCGCATAGCCGCCGCTGTAACAAAAGGTAAAAAGCTCGCTCCGGGGGTTCGCGGAATTGTAAGCCCCGCCACACCCGCGATTTTCCGTCAGGCGATGGACGAGGGCCTTCTCGCGGTATTCATGGACGCCGGTTACTGCATAGCAAATCCCACCTGCGGCGCGTGTCTCGGAATGTCTACAGGCGTTCTTGCAGAAGGGGAAGTGTGCGTAGCAACAACAAACCGTAACTTTAACGGACGCATGGGTAAAGGCGGCATGGTTCATCTCGCTTCGCCCGCATGCGCGGCGGCAAGCGGAATAACAGGACATTTGACAGATCCAAGAGATTATCTTTAATTTTTTGAATTTAATTGATTATCATTTATCATTAATAAGTACGGACTGATAATTATCAGCCCCAACAGGAGAATAAACAGATGAAAAAATTTGGAGGCAAGGTTCTTTTTCTTGACAGAAGCGATATAAATACCGACGAAATCATCCCTGCGAAATACCTCACAGAAGTAAAAAAAGAAGCACTTAAACCTTATCTTCTTGAAGATTTGAAGCTTGAGAGTTTCGATCCAAACGGCGCTTGGAGAGGCGAGGCAAAAGTAGTAGTAACACGCGCAAACTTCGGCTGCGGCTCCTCCCGCGAACACGCGCCGTGGGCGTTTGAGGTGAATGATATCACCTGTGTTATCGCAGAGAGCTACGCCCGAATCTTCCGCCAAAACATGTTTAACGGCGGAATGCTTGCGATAGAGTTATCTGCAAATGAAATTGAAGAACTGTTTTCACTGAGTAAAAAAGGGGATGTTAACTGCTCAATTGACATAGAAAAAAAGAAACTCGCGTTCACTTTTGCCGGCGGATCAAAATCTATCGCATTCACACTCTCTCAATTCGACGACGCGCTTGTTAAATCCGGCGGATGGGTTGAATTTGCGGATGCGAGATATTAATCTGTATTAATTAAATAATCACCATCTTTGCCGCGTAATTATTATTTTATTGATCCGTTGATTAAATATTGGATTGTCTCCCGACCCCCGGGTTAAAACCCGGGGGTGTACAGACGCATCGAAGACGGCGCGGGCGTCCCTGCAGGACGCGGAAAAGGCAAGAGGAGTCACAGCATTTAATTGATGTCTTAAATATAATGGTCAACTAACGATTTTTCGGAGGAACTGATGAACTCATTAAAAACCACAATACTGCTTGCATCGCTTACAGGGCTTTTGGTCACTTTCGGATACATGTTCGGCGGTGAGGAGCACGGCAGGCAGATGGCGACGATGGCGCTTGTTTTCGCCGGCGTTATGAATTTTATTGCCTTTTGGTTCTCAGATAAAATCGTTTTGAGAATGTACAAAGCGAAGCAAGTCGGGCCGAGTGATTTCCCCAAACTTTACAATATGGTAGAACGGCTTGCCAGGGATGCGCGTATGCCTATGCCCAAAGTTTACATTATCAATACGGCGACCCCCAACGCTTTTGCTACGGGAAGAAGTCCGTCGCATGCCTCCGTTGCCGCAACTACCGGTATAATCAATCTGCTTAGTGATGATGAACTTGAGGGCGTAATGGCTCACGAGCTCGCGCACGTAAAGAACCGCGACACGCTTACAAGCTGTGTCGCCGCGACTATAGCGGGCGCTATCACATGGCTTGCGACAATGGCGCGCTGGGCGGCGATATTCGGCAGCAGAGGCGGCGGTAATAGAAACAATAACGTTTGGGGAACTCTTGCCTTGGCGATCCTCGCGCCGATAGCCGCTATGATTATACAGATGGCGATATCAAGAAGCAGAGAGTACGCGGCTGATAAATCGGGGGCGGAGATGTGCGGCAAGCCTAACGCGTTAGCTGGTGCGCTTGACAGACTCCAAAGCGGAGTGAGCGCGAGGCCGATGCAGACAGGCGATCCGTCAACCGCTCACATGTTCATTATCAATCCCTTTAGAGGCGGCGCGGCGTCGCTTTTCAGCACTCATCCGCCGACTGAGGAACGCGTACGTCGGCTTAGGGCTATGAGGGTACAGGGCTAAACTGGCTCTGCCCATAATTTCTACATGGGGACGCCTTGTCCCTGTGTAGTGTTCTAAGATTTTATTGGTGCAAACTTACAGCTCACACTGAAACCCAAAACCCACCCCAAAGCACTCCATCTTCGAATCGTTTTCACGAACAATCTCCTGAGCGCTTTTCACAAGTTCGTCCATCTGATCATCGGTACGTCTTGTGTTTATGTGGAACAGGCCGAATTTTTTTACGCCGGATGATAGAGCAAGGCGTACCGCGTCTGTAAATTTTGAGTGTCCCCACGCAATATAGAGCGGATACTCTTCGTCGGTGTATTCCGCGTCGTGGAACAGAAGATCTGCGCCCTTGCAAAATGATTCGAAGTATGACGTCGGATTGCTTCCGGGATCTTCGTCACCCAGTTCGTTATCTGTGAGGAATACAAACGCGCGTCCGTTCTCTTCTATGCGCAGACCGCAGCCGCTGTTTGGGTGGTTTAGCTTTATGGGCGTTATCGCAAGTGATCCTATGGTGAAAGGGTTTTGTGAAATATCATGAAAGGTGATATCCGCTCTAAGTTTATCGAACTCAACTGGGAAAAAAGGATCTTTCATAATATTTTTTAAAACGCTCTCAAACGATCCCGCGGTTGTTTGCGGGCCGTAGATATGCAGTTTCGTACTCTTATTATATATAGGCACAAAAAACGGGAACCCCATAATATGGTCTAAATGGGCGTGGGTGAAAATAATGTGAATAGACTTCGGCGGCTCTGTTTCAAGCAGATCACCAAGTTTGCGGATACCGGTTCCGGCGTCAATAATGAGAAGATCGCCGCTTTGCGACCGTACCTCAACGCAGGCGGTATCTCCGCCGTAACGATTATATTCGGGCCCGCAAGCGGGAAAAGATCCTCTAGAGCCCCAGCAGCGAATGTTCATAGCAGAATTATTTCGTTTTTAGTTATGTTACAGTTTATATATTATAAAGAACGGATATATTTAATTATAACTTTTGCGCAGACCTTAAAGGTAAAAAAAATCTCCCCTTGACTCCATCGCGCCAAAGCATTATTTTAGTAACGGTACATAACTGAACAGGCTCTTTCATTAGGCGGTCAGATTAGAATATGTGGCTGCCTGTTTTCAGAAGTATAAATAAAATGAATTCACGGTTTTTCGCAATAAAACATCCTCCTCTACACATAGGGGAGGATTTTTTTTATCCTCAGACCATATTAATTCGCCCCGCCGGCCCGTATTCAGGGTATATGAAGCATAAATATAAAAAAGGGAGAGACAAGGTTTGCCTTGTCTGTACGCTGCTGAAAAAGGGAGCTGATTGAGATGAGTAAGGCGGTCGGTTTTGACAATGAGCTCTACCTTGAGCAGCAAACAGCAGCGATCGCACAGAGGGTAAACCGTTTCCAAAATAAACTCTATTTAGAGTTTGGCGGCAAACTGCTTTTTGATTATCACGCCTCACGGGTGCTTCCCGGATACGACCCTAATGTTAAAGTCCGCCTTTTGCAGCAGCTCAAAGATAACGCGGAGGTTATTCTTTGCATTTATGCCGGCGATATAGAGCGCAAAAAAATAAGGGCTGATTTTGGAATCACTTATGACAGTGACGCCTTAAAGATGATAGATGATTTGGGCGAGCGGGGGATAAAGGTATCTGCGGTAGTGATCACCCGTTACGAAAACCGGGCCGCCTCGCGCGCTTTTAAAGCGCGGCTTGAGCGCCGCGGCGTAAGCGTTTACACACACGCATTTACTAAGGGATATCCTACAGATGTAGATGTTATAGTCTCACAGGAGGGTTACGGCGCAAACTCCTATATCCCTGTAACGCGTCCCATTGTTGTGGTGACAGGCCCGGGGCCGGGAAGCGGCAAACTCGCCACATGTCTTTCTCAGCTATATCATGATCACCAAAGAGGAATACAGTCCGGTTACGCCAAATTTGAAACTTTTCCGGTATGGAATATGGCGCTTAACCACGATGTAAATCTCGCTTACGAGAGCGCCACCGCAGATCTCAAAGACTCAAATAAAATTGATCATTATCACCTTGACATATACAACGAACCGGCAGTAAGCTATAACCGCGATGTTGACGCTTTTCCTTTGTTAAAGAGAATTCTTGAAAGAATAACCGGCAAAGATTCTATTTACCGTTCGCCTACAGAGATGGGCGTCAATCAGGTTGCGTTTGGTATTGTAAATGACACCGTTGTACGCGAAGCCGCCAGGCAAGAGATAATCAGACGGTATTTCCGCAGCGCCTGTGAATACGCTATGGGGCTCATCGAAAAAGAGACTTTACACAAGGTAGAGCTTCTTATTCAGGAGATGGGGATTAAACTTGAGGATAGAAATGTGGTTTTGCCGGCCCGTGCCGCTGCGCAGAGAGCGGAGTCTAAGGGTAAGGGTAACGACGGCGTATTTTGCGGCGCGGCAATAGAGCTTGAAAATGGGATGATAGTAACAGGCTGCAATTCGCCTCTTATGCACGCGGCTTCGAGCATGGTGCTCAACGCGGCAAAAGAGCTTGCGGGAATCCCTGACGAAATACCGCTTCTGCCGTCAAATATTATAGAGTCAATCGGTAATCTTAAAAAAGAGATTTTGCGAAACGGCAACAACGTAAGCCTCTCTCTTGAAGAGACGCTAATAGCTCTTGGAATAAGCGCGATCTCTAATCCGATGGCGGATGTAGCGTTAAAAAGGCTAAAAGAGTTAAGAAATTGTGAAGTACACATAACTCATATACCAACGCCGGGAGACGAGGCGGGTTTGAGGAAGCTGGGAGTAAACTTAACAAGCGACGCTGATTTTTCAGCGAAGTCTCTTTTTATTAGTTGATTGTTGGGGCTGATAATTATCAGCCCTTACTTAGTTACTGTATGATTTTGGCATTTTCCGCACCCCGGAGGGGTGCAAGATCTGTAGCCCCGGGTTTAAACCCGGGGATGGCGTTAGATACAGCGAATAATTTGGAATCATTAACGGGAGCTTGATACCTGCTATGGGCGGTTTTTTCGGAGTAGTGTCAGACAGTAACGAAGAGTGCGCGATGCACCTGTTTTACGGAACGGATTATCATTGCCATCTTGGTACGCGCCGGGGCGGTCTTGTAGTTTCTGACGGCGGATGTTTCTCACGCGTTATCCACGATATCTCCAATACTCAGTTCAGAAGTAAATTTGACGCCGATCTTGTGAAGCTCAACGGACACAGCGGAATAGGGGTTATAAGCAACAACGAAGACCAGCCGCTTATCATTGGCTCTCATTTGGGCAGTTACGCTATAGTTACTGTGGGTTTTATAAGAAATGCCGATGAGCTTGCTAAAAAGGCATTTGAAAAGCGCTGCGTTCATTTTTCAGAGATGAGCGGCTCGGAGCTTAACTCTACGGAACTTGTGGCAACGCTCATAAATCAGGGAGCGAGTTTTGAAGAGGGGATAAAAATAGCGATGGAGCAGATAGAGGGCTCCATATCCATGCTTATACTTACGCATAAGGGAATTTACGCGGTGAGGGATAAACTTGGCCGGGTCTCCGTTACGGTTGGCGAAGGGCAAAACGGTTATGCGGTTACGATGGAGACTTGCGCTTTTTATAATCTTGGCTATGAAGCGCAGCGGGAGCTTGGCTCCGGCGAAGTGGTTTTTATAACACGCGATGGGATTGAGCAGATTAAGCCTCCCGGAGACCGTACTCAGATCTGCTCGTTTTTGTGGATTTACTATGGATACCCTGCTTCCGATTATGAGGGGATAAACGTAGAGCACTCCCGTTACTGCTGCGGCGCTAAACTTGCCTTAAGAGACATAAAGGAAGATATATACATAGAGGAGTTTGATTTTGCGGCGGGGATACCGGATTCGGGCGTTGCGCACGCTCTTGGCTATTCGCAGAAAAAAAGAATTCAATACAGCCGTCCGTTTGTAAAGTATACGCCCACATGGGCGCGCTCCTTTTTGCCGCAGAATCTTACCGCGCGTGAACTTGTCGCGAAGATGAAACTTATCCCTATACAGCGTTTGACACAGGGTAAAAGGATTCTTTTTTGTGATGACTCTATTGTAAGCGGGACACAGCTCAAAGATACTTTACAGAGGATATACGCTTACGGCGCAAAAGAGATTCACATGCGTCTTGCGTGTCCGCCGCTGTTTTTCAGATGTAACTATCTCCCCTTTTCCCGTTCAAAGTCTGAGTCTGATCTTGTCACAAGAAAAACGATTGCAAAGCTTGAGGGGAACAGCAAGTATAATATTGAAGATTATATTGACGAGAAGTCAGATAAGCACAATGCGCTTTTGGAGGGTATTCGTTCCAGAATGAATCTGACTACTCTGAAATTTCAGCGTCTTAAGGATATGACAGACGCTCTTGGGGTACCGGCGCAGAATTTGTGTACCTATTGCTGGACAGGGTGTGATAACGCGAAATCATGCAGTGTAAATAAATCTGTTGAAGTAACCGAAACCGTATAGAAGATGAAATTACAAATGTTGTATAGATTCCTGATTTTTCCGCGTCCTGAAGGGACGCCATCTTGTAACCCGGGGTTTTATTCCCGGAATGACTACAATAATGTAAAAAATATAAATGAAAGGGGTTAGTTAAAAGATGCCGAAGCGTGATGATATTAACAAGATAATGATTATTGGTTCAGGGCCCATTATTATAGGGCAGGCGTGTGAGTTTGATTACTCCGGCACTCAGGCTTGCAAAGCACTGAGGGGGCTTGGCTATCAGGTTGTTCTTGTCAATTCAAATCCGGCAACGATTATGACCGACCCCGAGATTGCGGATATCACCTACATTGAGCCGCTCAATGTAGCGACGCTTAGCCGCATTATCGAAAAAGAGAAACCGCACGCGTTATTGCCGAATCTTGGCGGTCAGGTTGCGCTTAATCTCTCTATTCAGCTTGCAAAAGAGGGCGTGCTTGAAAAGAATGGGGTTAAGCTGATAGGGGTTGACATTGCGGCTATTGAGAGGGGTGAAGACAGAATCCTTTTTAAGGAAGCGATGAACGCTATCAATATTGACATGGCGCGAAGCGAAGCTGTTTACACAATAGAAGACGCGGAAAAAGCCGCCGCGGCTCTTGGGTATCCTGTGGTTGTGCGTCCCGCCTATACAATGGGCGGCACAGGCGGCGGACTTGTTTACAATGTAGAAGAGCTTCGTACTATTGCGGGAAGAGGGCTTGCCGCAAGTCTCATTAATCAGGTGCTTATAGAGGAGTCGATACTTGGCTGGGAAGAGCTTGAGCTTGAAATAGTCCGTGATTCCAAGGGGCAGATGATAACGGTCTGTTTTATTGAAAACGTTGACCCTGTGGGAGTTCACACCGGTGACTCTTTCTGTACCGCTCCTATGCTTACTGTTCCGCAAGAGGTACAAAAACGGTTGCAGAAACAGGCTTACGCTATTGTTGAATCTGTCAACATAATCGGCGGATGTAATGTGCAGTTCGCTTATGACCCCAAGTCTGACCGCATTGCGGTGATAGAGATCAACCCGCGTACGTCGCGCTCCTCCGCCCTTGCGTCAAAGGCGACAGGTTTTCCGATCGCGCTTGTGTCCGCAAAATTAGCCACAGGCGTTACGCTTGACGAGATACCTTATTGGAGAGACGGCACATTAGATAAGTACACACCGTCCGGAGATTACGTTGTAGTAAAGTTTGCGCGCTGGGCTTTTGAAAAGTTTAAGGGCGCTCAGGACAAGCTCGGTACACAGATGCGGGCTGTAGGCGAAGTTATGAGCATCGGTAAAAATTATAAGGAAGCGATGCACAAGGCGGTCCGCTCGCTTGAAATCGGACGCAGCGGTTTTGGGTTCGCCAGGGATTTTAACGAAAAGTCATTAAATGAACTTTGCGCAATGTTAAAGGAAGCTACAAGCGAGCGCCACTTTATTATCTACGAAGCGTTCAGAAAAGGCGCAACTGTTGATAATATCCACGAGATTACAAAAGTAAAGCACTGGTTTTTACAGGAGATGAAAGACTTGGTTGGTCTTGAGGAAAAGATCATCACCTATAAAGGCAAAGAACTACCGTCAGAAATTTTAAAGCAAGCTAAAGAGTGGGGTTTTGCGGATAGTTACATTGCTAAACTTATCGGCGTACCCGAAACTATCATCAGAAAAAAACGTATTGCGGATGGAGTAGTTGAGGGGTGGGATAAGCTTCTTGTGAGCGGAGTGGACAACGCTTTCTATTATTACTCAACTTTCAACAGTTCAAATAAGATAAATACCGAAAGTAAAAGACGCAAGGTAATGATTTTGGGCGGCGGGCCTAACCGCATCGGTCAAGGGATAGAGTTTGATTACTGTTGCGTACACGCGGCATTCGCGCTTAGAGACATGGGTATAGAGACTATAATGGTAAACTGCAACCCTGAAACTGTGTCAACCGACTACGACACATCAGACAGGCTCTATTTTGAACCATTGACACGCGAGAATGTATTGAGCATTTACGAAATGGAGAAACCTGAGGGAGTGATTGTGCAGTTTGGCGGTCAGACTCCGCTTAATCTCGCAAATCAGCTCTCATCGGCGGGTGTTAAGATATTAGGCACAACGCCTGATGTTATAGACTTGGCCGAAGACCGCGACCGTTTTAACTTTATGATGGACAAACTCGAAATCCCCATGCCGCCCTCAGGGATGGCGGTGACTTTCGATGAAGCTCTCGCGGCCGCCACAAAAATCGGATACCCTGTTATGGTGCGTCCCTCTTATGTTCTTGGAGGCCGCGGGATGGAAGTTGTTCATGATGACAACATGCTTAAGACGTATATGGACTTGGCGGCTGACGTAACGCCCGAAAGACCGATCCTCATCGACAAGTTTTTAGAAAACGCGATAGAAGCGGAAGCGGACGCGCTCAGTGACGGCACACAGGTTTTTATCCCCGCGGTCATGGAACACATCGAACAGGCCGGTATCCACTCAGGCGACAGCGCATGCGTAATCCCGCCTGTCACTATCCCGCCTCAGCACATTGAAACCATCTATTCATACACAAGTAAAATAGCTTCTGAGCTTGGCGTTATCGGGCTTATGAATATGCAGTACGCAATCGCGGGAGATACGGTTTACGTATTGGAAGCAAATCCCCGCGCTTCACGCACGGTTCCCATCGTATCAAAAGTATGCAATATCCGCATGGCAAGAATCGCAACCGAGGTGATGATGGGTAAAACTTTGGCCGAATTTGATCTGCACAGAAGTAAACTGACTCACTATGGCGTCAAAGAGGCTGTCTTCCCATTTACAATGTTCCCGGAAGTTGACCCCGTTCTTGGGCCTGAGATGCGCTCCACAGGTGAAGTGCTTGGAATGGCAGAGGAGTTTGGCCTTGCGTTCTTCAAAGCGGAAGAAGCCGCAAATTCGATTCTCCCCTTATCCGGCAATGTGCTGATGAGCGTATCAAAATCCGACAGCTCAGTAGCTGAGATCGGCAAAAAGTTTGTAGAGCTTGGCTTTGGAATTTACGCTACAGACGGCACGCACGAGTTTTTGAAGAGTCACGGCGTCGAAAGCAAAGTGGTTTACAAGCTGCATCAGTCTGACAGACCCAATATTTTAGACCTCGTTGCCAATAAGGAACTTCAATTAATAATCAATACTCCTATCGGTAAAAAGAGTCAGTATGACGACTCTTACATTCGTAAAGCCGCTGTCAAACACAAACTGCCTTATATCACGACATTAGCCGCAGCTAAAGCAGCGGTAAATGGTATAGCCGATCGTAAAAACAAAGGCTCTGTGACTCATTCATTGCAGGAGTATCACGCGATGATTGAGAAAGCTTCGCTTGAGACGGCAGGATAAAATAAACACAAGGGGGAGGCTTCTCCCCCTTGTCACATCATGCCGCTCCTTTTAAATATTGCGCCGTACCACTACACGACTGCACTACAGCAGTGAGGTCGTTCCGCGGTACAGCGCACCGTGTTTATCGAGGCGTAAGCCAATATTTAAACGTGGGATGTATAATTGTGAAAAACTGTTATTTTTATAACCATATTTTCTCAAAGGAGTTGTTCTATGAGTATCGGGAAGTCGTTGTTTGCAGTTACTATGGGTGTGTTGATGATGAGCGGCGCGGCTTTTGCCGAGCTTGAACTTAAGCCTTATGGAGATGCGCAGTACAGGTTCAGAGGGAATTTGGATTCTCATTCGGATGATGATAACAGTCAAAGCGGGGCGCAATATTTTAATATGTTTGCGTGGCGCACCGGTGTTCGTGCGAAAGTTGACGATCAGCTCTCTCTACAGTTCCAAATCGGCAACAACTGGTCAGCGTCTGAAAGCGTGACTTATGGTAACACACAGAGGAGCCGCACTGCTGCGCCTGTGCTTGTACATCTCGCTTATGGTACATGGAATCCGGGAGCTTTTTTTATAAGCGCCGGTGTTATTCCTGTTAACAGTCACGGCGCGCTTGACCTTTTGGCGCACTCATTACACAGCGATTATGCCGGTTATGCTGAAGCTAGCTATGACGGTTGGTCAACATTTCAGAACAATAACCTGATGGCTTTTAAAGTCGGCGCCCCTGTTGTTACCGGTGACGTAAAAGTTGGTGCGGAACTGACCACATCTGTAATTCTATCTCGCGGTACAACTTACTATACTTCAGATCTTTCAAGAGATGCGGATGCTAACATAAGCTCCGTACTACTCGTTATTGATGTGCCCATCAGCGCGGGAGATTTGAAAGTAACTCCACAGATGGCTATGGTTTTAAACCGTCATTACGCTCCGGGCAATGGTGATCATGAGATGATCTTCGGCGCCTCCGCCGCTTACAAAGTCAATCCGCTGCTCTCACTTAATCTCTCGGGCGCTTATGGTATGATCAGTAATGAAAACTCTAACGGCGGTACAGCAACAGAAGAGTTTAACGGTTTACTATTGGGAGTAGGCGGTTCATACCGTGCAGGCCCCGGTTCTGTTATGCTTGACTACAAGATAAGCACTAACGAGAATAAAAAGGTAGATGATTCCGATGTTGCTTATCACTATATTGACGCCCGCTACTCAATGAAGGTTCATTCCAACTTTACAATTATGCCAAGATGGAGAACCTATATCACAGTACCTAATAGCGACGCAAACAACGGTTATACATTCATGAGAAACCGTCCGGAGCTGATTCTTACAGCATCATTCTAATCCTTAAACGGATGTCCGTTCCTATTGAACGACCGGCAAAATCCAGCCTCGCCTCCAATCACAGGGGCGAGGCTTTTTTATTGTCCCGCCTGTATTTTAAAATTAAAAAAACTTGCTTCTTTTGGCGTAAAATATTATTTATATAGAGTATATTGCATTACGGTACGCGTTTACACTGTGCCGTGTACCAGTATAGTATTCCCGGCAGTACCTCCCGGCAGTACCGTTACTCTTAATGGAGTAATGTTCTCGGCATCACTATTCTCAATAGTACATTGTTTTCTCAAAGCGAAGCGCAGCGATGCTATTGCGCGGCTGTGCTTTGCTCTTTTTCATTCTCTTTCTCAAAGGAGTTGCTTTATGGGTATCAAAAGTAAATTGCTGTTTGCCGCCGGACTCGCAGTGCTCACAATAACCTCAACTGTACTTGCCGAGCTTGAGGTTAAACCTTATGGATCAGCCTCATACCGTTACAGGGGCAGAATATGGAACGCGTCGGATAATGATGACAACAGCGCATCGACATGGGATCACTCGAATTTGGTTTCGTGGTTTGTCGGTTTGCGGGCCAAGGTTGACGATCAGCTTTCGCTGCAGTTTCAGATCGGCAATGACTGGTTGTTTGGAGAAAACGTCTCATGGGCGGGAAACAATCCTTTGTGGGGCCGTTTAGTTCCCAATACCCATCCTTCTAATAGCACCGCTCTCAACAATATGAAAGTTAGCTTGGCATATGCGAGATGGAATCCGGGCTATCTGTATATGGATGTTGGTGTTATTCCGGTTGCAGGCAACGGGACGCTTGATTTGCTTGAAAAGTCGCTTAATACCGGAAGCTACAACGAGGCGTCATTTTTGGGTTGGTTTCCGCAGACAAACAACAGCTTGATGGCTATGAGGCTCGGTGTGCCGGTTCTAAAGGATGATATTAAGATGGCGGCGGAGATGGTCGTCTCTGTTATAGACCCTCGTACTCAAATATTGACGACCGTCGGCGATATGGCATTAGATCCCAACGGGTCGAAGTCTAACCCCAGCTCTTTCTTTTTAATGTTTAACTTTCCTGCCGCGGTTGGCGATTTCAGAGTTACGCCGGAGCTTGTAGGGATTGTAAACCGCAACTATAATAGAGAGCTTGAAAAAGGCGACCACGAGATCTTAGGCGGCTTGTCGGCAAATTACAAGGTTAATAATGCGGTATCGGTAAGTATGTTCGGCGGCTACGGCACGGTGAGTAACGACAAGAGCAAGGTCGGAGCGTATGGTATGGCGGGAGCTGGCCGCAGATCGTTAGATACACTTACTGTATCAGCATACAACAGTGTTGGTATGGTGTTTGGAGCAGGTACAGCAGTAAGAACCGCTCCCGGTTTGTTCGCGGCTGATATCAAGTACGGCAAATCATACAATGATAAAACAGAGCAGACTAAGATTATGACCGACATAAACAACTACCAAGCTGACGCCCGCTACACATTTAATGTCCACCCGCGATTTACTATCATGCCGAGATGGTGGATCTGCGTGACAACATACGATAAAGACCGCAACAACGGCAATACCGTTAAAACGAAGATAGAAAACCGTCCGGAATTAGTAATCGGCGGGTCGTTCTAATTTATTTTTACGGGGGCAGGGCGTATTTGTCCTGTCCTCAGCCGTTTAAGTTTTAAGACGATTCAATATATAATATATAGCAGTAGTATCCGGTAAAAAAATAACTCTCTTTGCCGCTACGCCATATCACCATCGTCAATTACCACACCGGTTCTATGCGCATCGTTACTATCAACAGCGGAATCAAACACCTTTATGCAGCGGTTATAAAGAGTGCGCGCTTTTGCGCCGGTTTCACCGTCTGCTGCTTCCGCTATTACAAGCAGCATGTGAAAGAGATCCTGTTCCAATATGTCGGCATTCAGGAAGTCCTCTATCTGCTGATACGCTTCGTCGAAGCGGTCGGCGTTGATCTGCGCAAAAATAAGAAAACGGCGGCAGGAGAGATCAAGTTTGTCAATTTTTGAAGCGTCTTCGTTTAAGAGCTGATCGTAAGAACCGTTTGTTTCGCAGTAATCGCCTTTTACTCTGAAACATAACGCTGGATCATTTTTAAAAATTGACAAAAAGCGGTCGGCAGTTTCAAATCCTGCCGCGAAAACTATTGACGGGTATGATTCCCAAAGTAAAGCGGAATCGGTATCTGATATTGCCGCAAGCGGCTCTCCTTTGTAATACGCGTCCAATAGATGAGAGTAAGGGGTAAGTATTTGCCGATATGCTTCAGGAATAGCGGGCGCGGCACTGCATACAGCAGTCCAAAATAAATACTTTGGCGAATCTGTTTTGTTACCGGCTCCAAAACTCTGCGCCGCGGCTTGAGCCGCGGTATCATATTTTTGGCTTACAAACAACATACTCAAATAATCGCCGGTGCGCACAACTCCTTTAGTACCGTCGCTGTCCATGCGCTTTTTGAGATACCATAGATAGACATCATTGTAACTTTCACGCCGGAGCGTGTCTATCAAAAAATTTATGTCTTGCGGATTAGAAACATCGTATATAGTGTTAAGAAAAGGAATAATCTCTTCTGCGGGCTGCCCTTTTAAAACGGTTAACAGAATGGAAACAACCTGCGTCTGATACCGCGCTAAACCCTTGAGTGCATTCATGGAGTATTCCATCGCGTTTGTATAGTCACGGCGCCTCCACGCCGCGACGGCCGCTTTTTCATAGATCACACGCTCATAATCTTTGTAGTAAGAAACCGCTGCCGGATGCACTTTTAGCATACGTGACGCTTTATCAATTGCGGGCTGCAAATCCTTTAGAAAACTCTCTTCATTCAAATGAAAACAGGCTTGATAAAAAAGTTCTATTTCGGCAGTACCGGGATATTTCGAATAAACTGTTTTAAACAGGCGGATAAGTTTGCTGTAAATCTCACGCCTGCTTACCATGCCGCGCTCTTTGGAAGCGGCCCAAATCATCATATATATGTTACATATAAACTCATCGTCGTGATGAGCGCACAACTTTTTTAATACCGGCGCATACTTGAGAACATTGCGAAGCGCTTCTATAGATTTTTTTGCCTGAACTGAGGTATAATACTCTCTGACAAGGTATGTCTGTATGCGTACCCAATCTAAACTCCCCACCTCAAAATCATTAAGCGCGGCGGCTTCGAGCAGCTCTATATTGCGGCTTAATTTTTGGGCTACAGTAGCTCTGGTGTATCCGCTGTGATAGACGGCAAGTTTGTTAACCGCCAAAGTACCGTTCATACCTTTGGGAGTGTCAAGATGCTCGTGTATTCTACCCTTGTAGCGAATTCTCTTAACGTTTCGGAAAATGCGGCTTGCAACGCTCTCGCCAAAGGGAACACCTGTCTGCTTGTCAATGTTTATCAATTTTACGGCGATATGATCTAATTTAGGATTGTTATTAAAAAGGCCCTCTATAAGCTTGCGGTCAGATGCGTCAAGTTTATCCTTAAACCACTCGTCGCAGTCAAGAAAAATAATGACGTCGCCCGCGGCAAGCGAGATCGCGTGGTTGCGCGCCGCGGCGAAGTCGTTGATCCACTCAAAGTGTTCGACGCGAGCGCCTAATGATTTGGCAGCCTCTACCGTGTTGTCTGTTGACCCTGTATCAACAACAATGATCTCATCAACTTGGTCAATAAGGCTTTCTATGGAGAGTTTTATATTATCCGCTTCGTTTTTGGCGATATAACACGCTGTGATTTTCAATTTACGCTTTTTAGTAATTAACCGCTTTGATCCCAAAATATGCTCCTTAATAATTAACCGCTTTGATCTCAAAATATGCCTGAGGGTGTACGCATACCGGGCATTTCGCCGGAGCGCTTTCGCTGTCGTGAAAATGTCCGCAGTTGCGGCAAATCCAAACTTGCTTCTCTTTTTTGGAAAAGACTGCCGTCTCTTCTATATTTTTTAGCAATTTGGTATAGCGCTCTTCGTGCTCTTTTTCTATTTTGCCAACTGCTTCAAACAGAACCGCAATATGGCTGAACCCCTCTTCGCGAGCGTCTGCCGCCATGCGCTTGTACATCTCTGTCCACTCTTCATGCTCACCGGAAGCGGCAGCTTTCAGATTCTCTTTTGTAGAAAGTATCTCCCCTCCGCAAAGCAGCTTAAACCAAATTTTCGCGTGTTCTTTTTCGTTTAAAGCCGTTTCTTCAAAAAAAGCCGCTATCTGCTCATACCCCTCTTTTTTAGCTTTTCCCGCAAAATAAGTGTATTTATTACGCGCCTGACTTTCGCCGGCAAACGCTTCCATTAGATTTTTTTCTGTCTTTGTACCTTTTAAGTCTGCCATTTCTGCCATCCTTTTAGAAAAGTGTGATAGAACATACAATTAATAATATATATTATAGGCAATATACAATTAAATATACACCCTAAAATATCCATCACACAATGGAACAACTCCAAGGCACTGTTGAGACTATCACCTACCAAAACGAAGATACCGGATTCTGCGTTTTGCAGATTCGTACCAAGAGCGGTTTATTCGCATGCGTAGGCAGCGCTCCAACTGTACGCAAAGGATTGAGCGTTACTCTTGACGGCAGCTGGACGCTGCATAAAAAGTTTGGTAAGCAATTTACTTTCGATAGTTTTGAGATAACACGCCCTACAACGCTTGAAGGGATCACTCAGTTTTTGGAATCAGGGCTTATAAAAAATATAGGTCCGAGCCGCGCGCAGCTTATTGTTGACAAATTTGGATTAGAGACCATAACGATATTGGATGATGATCCCGACAGGCTGTCAGAAATATCAGGCATTGGCGCTAAAACTTTGCAGAAGATAAAAGAGAGCTGGGCGGAACAGCGTCATATCCGAAGCCTTGTGCTGTTTCTGCAGGATTACGATATCACGGTAACAATGGCCGCGCGCATTTACAAAGCTTACGGCAGCGATGCTAAAAAGCGTATCTGCGAAAACCCTTACGCGCTTATTGATGATGTTTGGGGAGTTGGATTTATAAAAGCAGACGCAATCGCTTCAAAACTCGGCTTTGAAGCTGATTCTTACAAAAGAATAAAAGCGGGTCTTACTTTTTCGCTGCAGGAAGCGGCTTCTAACGGCCATACTTTTTTGTCAAGAACAGATTTGCAAAACAGTTCCGCGGAGCTGCTTAAGGTAAGCGCTGAACAGGTTACATATACTCTTGACCACTGCGCCAATCAGGAGATTTTTATTTGTGAGAATGATTGCGTATATCTGCCTTATCTTTACAAATCCGAGAAATTTACAGCGGATGATTTATCATCAAGAATAATTTCCACAAAAATTTCACCTCCTGCCGCAAAGCCGCAGAAGGTGGAAGATTTCATTTCACTTTATCAAACAAAAACCGGATGGACCGGCGCACGGCGGCAGCTTGAAGCAGTGCGCTATGCCGCAAAGAGCAAAGTGTTTATATTGACAGGCGGCCCCGGTACGGGAAAAACGACAGTACTTCAGGTTATTGTAGCGCTTTTCGCGCATTGCAGTCTAAACGTAAAACTCGCCGCCCCCACAGGCCGCGCCGCACAGCGCATGGGTTCAATTTCAGGGATTGAAGCGCGTACTATCCACCGGCTGCTCGAGCAAACGCCGGGCGGATTTGATAAGTATCGGTTTCAAAAAAATGAAGAAAATCCGATTGACGCGGACGTTATAATACTTGACGAAGTCTCTATGGTTGACATTCAGCTTATGAAAAGTTTTTTGTCTGCCGTCAAAAAGAGCACAACGCTTATTTTTGTTGGTGATCATAACCAATTGCCCTCCGTTGGACCGGGGAATATTCTTTGTGATATGATAAGCTGTAAACTTATCCCTCATGTAGAACTTACAGAGGTTTTCCGCCAAAGCGCAAAAAGCCGCATTGTTACGGCAGCCCACGAAATTATTAACGGAGAGATACCTGAATTTACAAACAGCGCTGATGATAACTGTTTTTTAATTATTGAGGATGATCCGCAAAAATGTTTGAAGACCATTGTTGACCTTGTCAACAGAAGATTATCAGCCAAATATAACCTCAATCCGCTCATTGACATTCAGGTATTGTCGCCGATGCACAAGGGGACGCTTGGAACAATCAGCCTTAACATGGCAATACAGAGCGTCCTCAACAAAAACGAACAAAAAATCAGCGTTGGACAGCATAATTTTATTTTAGGCGATAGAGTTATTCAAACGAGAAATAATTATGATTTGGGAGTATTTAACGGTGATATCGGTATGATCACCGCAGTTGGAAATGAACACGTCGCTGTTACTTTTCATAATGAACCGGTTGTTTACGAGCAAAAAGATTTTGACCAGATTATTCCAGCTTACTGCATAAGCATTCACAAAAGTCAAGGATCCGAATTCAAAGCAGTTATTATCCCTGTGTCAACGCAGCATTATATAATGCTGCAAAGGAATCTCATCTACACGGCGCTTACGCGCGCCCGTGATCTTTGCATTCTTATCGGCTCGCGCAGCGCGTTATCTATCGCGGTTAGAAATGATAAGGCTCTCACGAGGAATTCGCTTCTCAGGGAACGCATTTGTCTTGGTGTAAAAGAATAATCACAGAGATGTTGGCTTCGCCTCGGTAAACACGGTTAGGATGCGGGAAAACCCGTTTTGAGACAATCACGCCCATAATATCATAAATCACCGAAAATATTTCCTCTGCGTTTTCGTTATTCCTTAAGATCATTTTATTATTAATCTTTTTGTTTAGGGGTAAAGATGTCATTTATCAGAAAAAAGTTTCGCGTATCCGCGCTTATTACGGGGAGTCTCATTGTTCTAATGGTTGTTCTTTCTGTGACGGGGTCTATCCCAGGGCTTGGCGCTCCTGTTGAGAAAGTTACAGAGGAGGATATCGCAAGTTTTGTTCAGGTTAATCACCGCATGATTATCATACAGAGCGAATTAGAGGCGCGTATGATAAAAGCGATTGAAGAGCAGGGGCTTACGGTTGAACAGTATTTGGAGATCGCGTTCTCTCAGCAAAATCCTGAATTCGCAGCTGCCGCTACGGAGAAAGAGCTTGAGAAAGCAAGAAATGTCAATGAAGAGATTGAGGTGCTTAACAATGAACTTCATTCAAAAAGTCTTGTTGTGATCGCAGAGGCCGGGCTTACCGTTCAGCGCTATGAGGAGATCGCTAACGCGATTGAGAATTCCAACTCGGCGCAGGAACAGTACAACAAACTTATGGAAGAGCTGATGGGCATTAACAATCAAGAACAGGAAGAGACTCTTGGCTAATGATACTGGTACACGGCATAGATCTACACTGCACCGCACGCAACTGCACGCAGGGCCGTGAGGCTGCTTAGCGGCACAGTGTAGATTTATGCCGTAATTCAGTAGAACTACCGCGGATTCCATGACTGCGATGTTCCGAGGATGATGACTATAAAAGTCATCATCCCGATCGCCATCCACAGCTGCCTTTTGTAATCATGATCGCGGCGTACAACGGTTAGTCTTGTGTGCGGTGTGATGAGAAGAGTGTCGCTTTGCGCAGTCTCTTTTGTGATCTCTTCCAGCGGCAGCCCGGTATTTAAAACGACCTCCTCCTGCAGATCGTCCTTAATCTCCTCAATGTCCAAAATGATAATAGACTGCTCCCGCTCAGTATCAGCAGCAGCCTCATCGCCAAAAACAGCAAAAGGCGTACATATAAACAATATCAGCAATGTCAATAAAAACAACTTCATTCTCTATGCTCTCGCATCCTGCGGTATTAATAATAAATAATTAAAGTTCATCTGTTTTCTAAAATTTGGGGCGACATGCCCGAAGCGGAAAGTTTTTGAGCTGTGACTTCAGCTTCTTCCCTGTTCGCGAATACACCCACTCTCACTCTGTAAAGTACAGGGCCGCCTATGGCCGGCGGAAATATTATTACGTCGCTATAATTTTCAGAGAGTCTTCTTACTAAATTCTCCGCGTTAGCTTTTGACCCGAACGCGCCAACCTGTATGGTAAAATTAGCTCTCTGCTGATTTTGAGGACGGCTCTCTCTTCTGTCTGCGCCGACAGGATTATCATCAACTTTTTTATCCTCAACTCTGTCAGCGTTTCTCACAGCGGCCGCATGCGGTTTTTCTGCGTTTACATTTGCGGTATTGACAACCGCGCTGCCTTGTCTGTTATTTTGCTGACTAACAGTAACCGGTTGCCCAAAACTCGCAGACGTTCCGCTCTCAAGGATATGTCCTCTAAAAGCGGACAATTGCTTTTCGTGAATTGCGACTCTTTCGCCGCGTTTCAGCTCTCTTGAACATTCGAGCATCTCCCATACAAACGGTATGTAGAGCGGCGAAGCGGTGTCTGCGGGTGCGGCGGATTGCAGAAGTGCGTACGCCTCTTCCCAGTTGCGCGCCTGCATTTCAAGATAAGCAAGGTGAAGCGCGGCTAAGGCGCTGAGCGGGTCGGAGAGGTCTTCTGAAATTACATTCCAAATATTTTTTGCGGCAGAAATCTGACCATCAAGAGCGGCGGCAAGAGCGTGCAGGTGGCGATAGATTGAAAGACTGTCTGACTGTGCCGCTTGACTATAGAGAGCGGCGGCTTTTTTATAATCCTCTTTTATAAAAGCGTGATCACCCAAAACCCGCAGCGCCTGCGCACCTAAAGAGCCTTGCACGCGGCTGAGCGAATCAAGCATTTTCATACCGCCTGAAACCGGCATACTTGCGGCACTGCGAATAAGCGTGTTATAATCAGGTGATGAGAAAATCGATACAGAGGCCATAAGCAGCACTGCTGAAAAAACAATCAACCTGTACTTGATATACTTAACATTATCCCAAATCATCTTAAGCCGTTTCCATAAGTAATTATCATTATTTAGACGGCCCCCTCTTATCACCGGAATTTTCCCCCGAAGAGCCGCCTTTTTTATTGTTGTTTTTTTCTGCCGTCGTACGGTATTTGTCAAGCTCAGATTCAATACTGCTGATGGATTCTGTCAACTTTTTTATCTCTTTTTTCTTACCGCGTATGCCCGTAAGTCCAACTACGTAATAGTAAGCGGTTGCGGCTAATCCAATACACAGCCCTATGCCGAAAGCCGCCGCGACAAAGATATAGATAGGAAACGGCGCGGTCGTATACTTGAAAAATTTTAACGGAGCGTTTGTGCCGCTGAATTCCGGCTGAATAAAAGTGAATATTACAACACATGCCGCGGCAAAAGTAATCACAACTACAGAACCCCACTTAAGTATCTTCATCTCCTATAGCATCCTTTCGGCTATGAGTGTCATTCCGCTGCTTTTTATTGCTCTTGCTTTTAAAATCATTCCTGCCTCTGCGCTTGCGCAACTTATAAGTACGCGTTTACACCCTTTATCCTGACCCATCCACGCCTCATCGCGCTTTTCCTGTTTGCCGCTTATCAACACTTCAAGCTCTTTGCCGACAGATTCCTGATAAATTGAGCGGGTGATCTCTGTCTGTACCGCAATAAGCTCCGACAAGCGCGCGTGCTTCTCTTCTTTGGATATCTCCTCTTTCATCGCCGCGGCGATGGTGCCCTCGCGGGGGGAATAAGCAAACATAAACGCCGTCGTAAACCGTACATCATTAACAAGAGAGAGTGTCTCTTTAAATTCCGCACCGCTCTCTGTAGGAAATCCTACTAAAATATCGCTTGTAATATCAGCGTCAGGAATTTTCTTTCTTATCATCTCTATTAGTCCGCGGTAATGGCCTGATGTGTATTTGCGGTTCATTAGAGCGAGTATGCGGTCTGCCCCGGCTTGAAACGGCATGTGAATATGGGTTGCGAATTTGTTTGACGAAGCGATAGCGTCAATAAGTTTTTCGGTGCAGTCTTTGGGGTGGCTTGTAGTAAAACGAATCCGCTCAAGTCCGTTAACTTCTGCAAGTTTTAGCAATAAATCAGGAAAATCCATCCCTTCAAAATTATATGAATTAACATTTTGTCCAAGAAATGTTATCTCTTTAATGCCTTGAGATATTTTTTCTTTGACCGCTGTTTCAACGAGATGATAAGGGATAGAGTGCTCCCGCCCCCGCACGTAAGGCACGATGCAGTAGGCGCAGTAGTTATCGCACCCTCTCATTACAGGAACAAAATCGGTTACGGCGCTTTTATTGAAAACAGCGGGCGCACTCTCATCAGGCGGAAGAGCCTCGTCAATCACTTCGCCGATGCGCTCCATCTGACGCGCGCCTATAACAAGATCTACCCCGCGGATCTGCTCCTTGAGCGCGTCTCCAAGTCTCTGCGCCATGCAGCCGGTAACCCAAAGTTTTTGACCGCCTGATTTCTTATTAGCAAATTCAGCTATGCGGCTCTTGGCCCGTTTTTCAGCCGCCTCGCGCACACTGCAAGTGTTGACAATCACAATATCACTGCCATCGGGCGAATCACTAAGCACAAACCCGCGCTGCGAAAGCAGTTGATGTATGGTATCGCTGTCGGCCACATTCATCTGACAGCCGAATGTTTGAAAATATACTGTTGGCATGATATAAAAATAATATATGTGCTATTCTATATATTTATTTTCTGCTTTTGTAATAACGTCAACAAATTCATCGGGGGTAGAAACCTCTAGGAGCTTGTTGCGCACCTCTTCATAGGACATGATTCGCGAGAGGGCCGAAAGCACCGACGTGTGCTCTTCTGAAGTGCTTGCGGGGGAGATCATCATAAATATCAGATGCACCGGCTGATCATCAAGCGCCTCGAACTCTATTCCTTCCGCAGAACGCGCGACAGCCATGCAGAGTTCGTTTATACCGCCAAGACGGCCGTGCGGAATGGCGA
>WRCH01000020.1 GCA_009784115.1 Chitinispirillia bacterium | reverse complement strand
CGCGGTACTGTGGTTACATCCGACGGCAAAAAAGAGAGAGTATCGTTGATGATTGGTATTCGTTAGATATTGAGGTGCCGGCAAAGTCTTGCGCTGTACCGTCCTCCGACTGCACTACAGCCGCGAGGTCTTCGGACGGTACAGCGCAAGACTTTGCCGGCGGGTTAATATATGGAAACCTCCCGCACCGGTGTTTGCGGGGGGGGCGTTGCGGGGGGGGCGTTGCGGGGGGGTGTCCCCCCTGTCAAGGGGGTGCGAAGCACTCCCAAGTATGCGTTTCAAGATTTTGACTTTGAATTTGATTTTGACATCAGTATATTAAAAAAAAAAACGACAAAGGATAACCATGTCTGCAAAAAAATTAACATTTGCTCTACTGATGACACTCTCAATAACGGCGGCCTCTTTATCCGCGAACGAAACCACAAAAATAAGCTCACAATCAGATTTTCAGCTTATCAGAAATACCCTGAGAGCAGGCGGTAATTTTGAGCTTGCCGACAATATTATCCTTACCGGCGAGTTTACTCCCATCGGCACATTATCAACCCCGTTCATAGGCAGTTTTAACGGAAACGGCTTCACGGTAAGCGGCCTTAATGTCAACCGGACAGATTCCGCAAACGGCTGGGCAGTCGGCTTATTCGGCGTTATCGGTCAGACCGGCAGTGTAAGAAATGTCCGCGTTGAGGGTGGTGTAACCGGGTATCACGCCGCGGGAGTTTTGGCCGGTATAAGTAGCGGTACTGTTCAATGGTGTTACAGCGGCGGCAGTGTTAAAACTGTCCGTACAAGGGAGAGCAACTCCGGGGGGCTTGTCGGTATAAACGGCGGGACTATTTTACAGAGTTATTCAGACGCCGACGTTGGGGGCGTGAATACTCAGAACGCGGGCGGCTTAGTTGGTTTTTTAACTAACACGGCTGCCGGTGTAATTTACAACAGTTTTGCGGTTGGGTCTGTGGAGGGTGTAAGGAGCGCCGGGGGGCTTGTCGGTTATGTTTTCAGCGGTACTGTGAGGAACTGCTACGCGGCCGCTAAGGTAGACGCTTCGGCGTCGTCCGCGTCGCCCGGCGGGCTTATCGGTTTTGACTTTGGGAATACGAACTCGTGGAACAGTCAAGGCAGAAATCCCGGAAGCGGCGGCAGTTATGTGATGAATGTTAAGGTTGAAAACTCGTATTGGGACACAAAAACTTCAACGCAGACGACCTCCGCGGGCGGTGAGGGATTATCTACAGAGGAGATGAAAGATATCGGTTCCATTTTAGAATGGGACACGCTGGGTATTTGGGTGATCGTTGACGGAGAGTATCCAAAGTTAAGAACGGCTGTTACTGCAGTTGACTATTTGGCAGGCAGGGGCGGTAAATTAATGGTTGGCGGCGAGGTTGGACGGCTTTCGAATTTTACCGCGGCTATTACGGGAATCGCGCGGGGGCCGCTTGTTGCCGCGGTGCCTGACAGCGGTTACCGCTTTGTTGGCTGGAGTGATAACAGTAGAACCATAACGCGCGCTCATAATGGGGTGGATGGTGATTATAAGATAACCAAGATTACAGTTACCGCGAATTTTGAGGCTATCGGTTCGGAGATCATTGAGATAGCAAATATCAGTGATCTGCGTAAGATCGGTGTGGATAATGATTATCCTTTAAACGGTAACTATGTGTTGACAGGCAGTATTTCTAATGATGGTGTGGATTTCACCCCCATCGGTACTTCGGGCGATCCTTTTACCGGTACGTTTATTGGTAAAAGTGATGAGACATTGATATTGAATTTGAAAATTGCGGGAAATGAAAGCCAAAGCGATAATGTCGGTCTTTTTGGATATACTAAGGGTGCGGTGATAAGGGGTGTCTCTCTTCAGGTTGACGTTTTTGGCGCAAGATACATTGGTACGCTTGCTGGTACAAGTGAGAATACTTTTATTGACAGCTCTGCGGCGACAGGCAGCGTATTGAGCAGCGGCGGTGACGGTGCCGGCGGTCTTGTTGGAAACAGCTTGTCATCGGTTATTATCCGCAGTTTTTCATCCGCGTCGTCAAAGGGCGCTGACCGCGGTGCAGGCGGTCTTGTTGGTCTGGCGGATAACTCTTTCATAGCGTACAGCTATACTGCCTTTAACGTAGAAGCGGAGGCGTACGCGGGCGGTTTGCTTGGTCAAAATGTTAACGGTGTTGTACAGTTTTGCTACTCATCCGGTAATGTTGAGGGCGGGGGAGAGCGCATCGGCGGTCTCATAGGAGAGATCACAGGAAACGGTATTGTGTATCAGAGCTATTCTGCGGGACAGGCAGTATCAGCGAATCGTGAGATATTCGGTCTTACAGGCGCCGCGCGGGAGGGCGCTGTATCGGCAAGTTATTTTATAGCTCCGATTAGTCAAGCAGACGGTTTTGGTTTAACGTCATTGGATATGCGGGATAGATCGAAATTTACAGGCTGGGATTTTGAAAATGTGTGGAATATTTCTGATGGAAGTTATCCGTTTCTGCGCGAGATAAAGCCTCATGATGACGATCTGCCCGGTATCAACAAGTTCTCTATAAAGCAGGTATCATCAATCACAAGAGCCAAACCGTTTGCGCTTGTTAACGGCCGTACTCTCATCATAAATACAAATCCGTCAACTGAGCTTAGAGTAAGTCTGATAGACATGAGAGGAAGAACGATAGCGCGTTACAACACAAAAGGGAGCGCAAGAATCTCCCTGTCCAAAGTCCCGTCAGGCCGATACGTAGTTGAGGCGAGAGAGAACGGCAGGCGTATAGAGGCGTCAAGGATAGTAGTGAGATAATGATGAAGCCGATATTCCCGATAACAGCGGTAATCATGCTCCTGTGCCTCATCACCTCCATATCAGCCCAAGACGAAGATTTGCCGTCTGCGATAGATACGGAACAGCTATCCGCGGCAGAAAAACCCGATCAGGAACAAGCGGCGCTGTCTGCCGAACCGCAAAATCAAGACGACGGCATTAAGTTCGAATCGGAATCAGAACCTCAGTGGGAAGCAGCGGAACCGGAGCCTGAACCTGAGATCGCCGCAATCGAACCGGAATCTGAGTTTGAACCGGAGCTTGAATCAGAACCTGAATCAATTGCAGAGTCCGCCCCAAAAAAAGATGCGGGCAAGCCCGCTTCCAAACCTGCTTACGGCTTGATTAAATTCGGCGTGCGGGCCGCTTACAGCAACTCGTCGGTGAGCAATATGGAGGTGGAGTTTCAGCGGTACGATCATAATCTGTTTGAGCTTAACGATGTTGAACACCACAGCCACAACCACGGCGGCGGCCACGGTTTCCAAATAGAGGCTGTGGCGATCTATGATCTTATTGACTGGATTGCGGTTAGTCTGTCGCCGGGTATCGCTTTTAGAAGTCCGTTTGTTTCAAATGTCTCTGCGCTGCGCGAGTGGGTGTTTGTTGTTCCGGCGCTGCTTGAATTTTATATGTTTCAAACTCAGTTTCATCTGCTTGGCGGCGTGCAGCTTGATATTCCTTTAAGCTCTAAGATGATTTGGAACAGCAAGGGCCCCTCATACGATTCTAAAGAGTTCAACAGAAACTCTATGGACTTAGGGGTTGTAGCAGGTTTTGATCTGTATCTCAGAGAGGATTATTTCATTGACTTAAGGTACAATATAGGCTTAAGAAAATTCATGGATTACGGCGGAAATAAAGATTCCCGCATGAACCAGCTCAGTGTTGGGGCGGGTATGATTTTGCTGACTCGGTGAGCTCTTCCTCAAGCTTCCTAAGCGCGGCACTTACCCCGTCCCCGGTAACGGCGGATATACCAAGCCATCCGTCAGGAATTTTTTTCGCGTCATCCCCGGATAAAATATCAGTTTTTGTCAGCAAAAAAACCTTGGGTTTAGCCGCGAGAAGTTCGCTGTAGCGGGCTAACTCATTGAGAAGTACTTCTGAATCGGCTATGGGGTCTTCAGACGCCGCCTCCACCATTATCGCAAGAACGCCGGTGCGCTCGATGTGGCGCAGAAACCTTATGCCCATCCCTTTGCCTTTATGACAATCTTCAATAAGTCCGGGGATATCGGCAATAACGTATGATGAGCCGAAGGGGCCGCTTTCATTTTTTACAATGCCGAGATGCGGCTCTTTTGTGGTGAACGGATAATCCGCGATTTTTGGCCGCGCGCGTGAGACTCTTGATAGAAATGTTGACTTACCGGCATTTGGACGTCCTACAAGTCCGACGTCGGCCAATACTTTAAGGATAAGTCTTAACCGTTTCGCGGCGCCCGGCTTGCCGGGTTGACAAAATTCAGGGTTGGGGTTGCTGTAGGTTACTAAAGCGGCGTTGCCTTTGCCGCCCCGTCCTCCGGCTGCTATCAGCTCTTTTTGACCCTCGGCAAGACAGTCAAGAATCAGCTCGCCTGTTTCTTCGTCGTAGACTATTGTTCCCAGGGGAACGTTTATTAAAACGTCTTCACCGCATCTGCCGATCTGATTTTTACCTTTGCCGTGTACTCCGCGCTCCGCTTTGTAGCGCTGGCGGTAGGCGGTGTCTTGAAGGGTGTGAACCTGAGTTGAGCCGACAAAATAGATGTTTCCGCCGTTTCCGCCGTTTCCGCCGTCGGGTTTGCCCTTTGCTTTGTATTTCATCTTCTCATAGGAGTGGCAGCCGTTGCCGCCGTCTCCCGCTTTTACTTCGATAACTGTTTCATCTATAAACATTTTTCAATATGTATTTCTGTGAATAGTGATAAACTACTTTACGGCACGAGTTTACACTGCGCCGCTAAGCAACCTTACGGCCCTGCGTGCAGCTGCGTGCGGCACAGTGTAAACTTGTGCCGTATACAGTGGTATTATGATAAATATAAATCAGGCTCTTTTGCTGATGTATGAGAATTTATACTGCATGACGGCATAAATCTACACTGTGCCGTTAAGCAGCCTCACGGCCCTACGTGCAGCTGCGTGCGGTGCAGTGTAGATTTATGCCGTGTACCAGTATAAGTGCGGACGCAATCTCATCAGCCTCCACAAGCTCCTCTTTTCCGTCAACTAAATTCTTAAGCCTCATCTTCCCCTGCTTTGCCTCATCTCCGCCGATAAAAAGCGCGAAGCGGCTTCTCGCGTCATTCGCCAGTTTTAACTGTTTGCCGATATTCTGATTCTCTTTTAAGGAAAATTCACACGAAATATTATTTTCTCTTAATATCCTTGCTGTCCTTATTGTACTTTCATAAGCCCCCTCGTCGATTGATATGATAAAAACATCGCTTCTCGGCGGATACGGCGGGGTGATTTTTTTTGATTTTAAGAGTTCTGCGAGAACAACGTCGCCCGCGGCGAATCCTACCGCCGGAGTTTGAGGGCCGCCGTAGAGTTTTACAAGATTATCATATCTTCCTCCGCCGGCTATCGCCCGCAGATCTCCCTTTACATCAAATAACTCAAAAACTGTCCCCGTATAATAGGCGAGACCTCTAACAATCCCTATATCAAACACCGCGTAATCGCTGAACCCGTAATCACCAAGAAGCGAGAACAGTTTTTTGAGTTGATTCAACGAGTTTAAATCTGTATTGCCGCCGGTTTTTTCGATCTCGGCGATTGTCTTACAGTTAAACAGATCAGTAATTTTTACGCAGATTTCACTATCGGTGATAATCCCCGAAAGTTCGCCTGTAAACGCCTCATTACCTATTTTGTTTTTCTTGTCAAGAAGCGCGTAAAGCGGTTTCAATTGATCGCGGTCTACTCCGATTTGTAAAAACAGCTCTTCCAAAAGCATTCTGCTTGATATGCGTACTTTGAAATCCTCGTGTGTAAAGCCGAACGTTTTCATCATGTCGATACTTGCGGCGATGAGTTCGGCGTCCGCCGCGGCTCCATCCATACCGAGGATATCCATATTAAGCTGGATAAACTCTCTGAGCCGCCCCTTTTGCATCTTCTCATAACGAAAGAGTCTTGATATTGAGTACCATCGTACCGGGCGTTTTAAGTTGGTGCCGCCTGCCGCGACCATGCGGGCAAGGGTAGGGGTGAGTTCGGGGCGCAGAGCTATTTTTCTGCCCGCCTTATCTTCAAACGCGTAGAGCTGTTTTTCGATTTCACCGCCTGATTTTTGCGTGTATACTTCGAGGTGCTCAAACATCGGCCCCTCATACTGCTCAAAGCCCCACTTACGGCAAGCGGCGTGCCACGCGTCGAAAATATACTGCTGAAAAGCCATCTCCTGAGGATAGAAATCCCTTGTACCCTTTGGGCCCTGCACAGAATTCGCCATTGTAGGTAAAATCCTTTAAATGTAAAATTGCGTCAATTTAAAATAAAAAGCTACTTTTCCCTTCCGGAATATAGTATAATATATAATATAGTCAATGCTGTCATAAATATAATTATGTTATAGTACGGTATTGAGATGCTATTTTTTCAGGAAAATGATAAATGAAACAGCAAGCTAACAATAGTAAACGGCCCACAATCGGTTTTTTTATATCGGAGCTTGAAAACTCCTATACTCAGGCGCTCTGCCGCGGGATTACAGACGCCGCCGCGGCAAGCAATGTTAACGTGATAATATTTCCGGGCAAGTCGCCCAAGGTCAGTTACGATTTTCAGTATCAATATAACGCCATCTATGAGATCGCCTCAAAAAATAATCTCGACGCTCTGATTCTTGCCACCGGTACAATGATAAATTTTCTTAACGAAGAGGAATTTAAAGCGTTTTACAGCCGCTATAACGAGATACCTCTTGTGAGTTTGTCAATTATGCTTGAAGGCATTTCAAGTGTGCTTATCGACAATTCCGTCGGATTAAAAGACGCTCTTGAGCATCTTGTAACAACGCATAAATTTACAAACATCGCATGGATAAACGGCCCGCAGAGCAACAGCGAAGCGCAGGACAGGTACAACGTTTATCTTGACACACTCAAAGAGCACAATATCCCCTTTGATCCCGAACTCGTTTACGAGGGTGATTTTACCATTTATTCCGGGGTAAAGGCGATTCACGAGCTGCTTGACAAAAGAGGCGTAAAGTTCAAGGCTTTAGGCGCGGCTAACGACGAGATGGCTCTCGCGGCTATGGAAGAGCTTCAGAAACGCGGATTTAAAGTACCGGAAGACGTGGCGATTATAGGATTTGACAATGTAGAGAGGTCGCATTACTGTTCGCCCTCCCTTACAACCGTTGCGCAGCCCATTTACGAACAGGCGTATAAGGCGGTTGAACTCGCCTGCGAACTGATTAACGGAGCCGAGCCGCATAACGTCTCTTTGCCTACAAGTCTTGTAGTGCGGGAGAGCTGCGGCTGTTTCTCAAAATCGGTGAGCGCTATAAGAGCGTCAGGAAATACAAATACCGCCGCGGCCGCTCTGGATACGGCTAAAATCGACAGCGATACGGCGGCTATCAGGGGGCTGTTTAAAAGAGCTGTGCGGATGGCTCACACCGGAACGCTCAATGATGACAGCGGCTTCATGCTTATAGATGAGTTCGCGTCTATCATTAATTATATCATAGACGACAAAGAGGAGAAACTGCGCGACTGGCAGAATATTATTACCGAATCAAGAATTTCGGCGGATCTGCAAAAACTTGATATTGACGCCTGTATAGAGCTTGAAGACTTTTATCACAGGGCCCGTATGGTGCTTTTAGAGTCGTTCTTTAAAAACGACTCTAAGCGCTGGAATGCTCACCACAATAATATCCGTGACCTGCGCGGCGTACTCTATCAGCTAATAAGCGACGTTCACGACCGTGAAGAGGCTTTGCGTTCTATTATTCCAAACCTAAAGCAGATGGGTCTGAACTGCGCTTATGTGTTTCTTTACGACAGGGCGGTGGAGCACCAAATCAATTCAAAGTGGAAATTTCCCGACATCACGCTTGTTACGGCTTTCGGCGACCACACGCCCAATCTCTCCGACATGGTCGGTCAGAAAATACCTGTCGCCTCAGTTCTCGACCGTTCTCTGTTTCCGCAGGATATTCGTTACACACTTGTGATATCGCCGCTTTTTTACGGAAGCGAACAGATTGGATTTATCGTCTGCGAATACAATTTTAACGATATCTTCCTGTTTGAATCGCTTATCGTAGAAATAAGCTGCGCTCTCAAGTTCGCAAATCTCATTAAAACACGGCAAGGCATCGAAGACCGCCTGCGCATTGCGCTTGAGGAGCTTGAAAACTATAACGAGCATTTAAGCAACATCTCTCAAACCGACGAACTCACAAAACTTCTGAACCGCCGCGGCTTTATGAGCCAGTCCCGCCACGCCATGACTAACGCGCGGCGTATGAAAAAAGACGGTCTTCTCTTCTTTGCCGATCTTGACGGGCTCAAGCCAATAAACGACACTTACGGCCACGAAGAGGGCGACAACGCGATAATCGTTATGGCGCAGGCTTTAAGAAAAGCGTTCCGCGACACCGATATTTTGGCGCGGCTTGGCGGAGACGAGTTTACTGTATTCACACTCAATACTACTATGGAGATGTTTGAAACGTTCGAAAGACGTATTGATGATTACATTAACGATTACAACCGCGATTCCGGCAAGCCGTACAAGGTAGGCGTAAGCATAGGCGCTGTCTGTTTTGATCACTCCGATGTAACCGACGATCTCGAAGCCCTGATGAACAAGGCCGACATTATTCTTTACCAAAAGAAAAAGAGGAAAAAAGCCGCCATCGCCGCTGCTGCCGCGCAGGCTAAACGATAATCAGGGAACAATAATTGCGCTTCTTTTGTTGATATAATACGCGAAATGCGTAAATATCGTAAACAAAAGAGGCGTTTTTTTATGAATCTGTACACAAGAACAATAGTATTAGGATTGTTTTGTTTTACGCTGATCGTTATCGTTATGATAACACTCAAACCCATTACAGGCGATTCATCATCCAGCTTTTCACAAAACTCCGAATTCAGCACAAATACCGCAAACAGCATAAGCGACGATGAACTCGCCGGTTTCTTAAATGTCAATACCGCCATCATATCGCTCAAAGAGTATCTGCGCGGCCAATTGCTCTCTATAGTTAACGAGCACGGGATGACAAAAGAGCGCTATAATCAGATAGCGGCTATGGAGAATGATCCTCAAACAGTATCGGACGCGTCTGTTCATGAGAGGGAAACCGCAAGAATAATCTCTGAAAAAATCGCGGAACTGCAATTTGAAATCCAGCAGCAGGCATCTTCCATTATAAGCGAACAGCAACTTACAGCAGAAAGATTTGCAGAGATCGCGGAGCTTCTGTTGGAAGACAGCGCTTTACAGCTCAGGTTTGACAAACTTGCGGAGAGTATGAAGCACTCCCGCAAAACCGCGCGGGAGTTTCATTTTAGTTTTTGCCTCAGCGGGCAAAATACTGCGATACAAACACTTCGACCGTTTTACGCAGAATAGGCTTCTGCATAAGTATCGCGCCCTTGCTTTGGATGTTGCGTGACTCCATAGACAGAGGATTTTTGGTGCAGTAATGAACTATGAGATTTGGATTAATAGTTTTAAGATCGGCAAAAATGTTCATCCCCTTAGTGGGGTTTGTAGGTCTGTCCATATCTATTAGGATGTGCCGGATCTGGCTGTTGTTCATAAATATATCTATTACATGATCGGTATCATCGGTTACAAGAAATTTAACCTCAAACTGTTTGAGCATGGGTATAAATGACTGCGTAAACGGCCCTTCGGTAGCAAAAATTACCAAACGCAGATCTTCAATATTAATCTCACTGTCATCTTGCTCTTCCTCTGTATCACTCTCAACATCACCATCCGAGTACCAATCGTCCTGATTGATAGTGTTACGCTCTAAAATATCAATCAACTCTCTGATGTTGTTATGAGAACCGCCGCCTTTTTTTGACATCTTCAGTCAGCCTCCATCTATTCGAAAATACTGCTTTAAATCTACAAAAGAACACCCATAATATACCGAACCGCGGTACGCGTTTACTACCTGTGCCGTGTACCGGTATAATATAATATATTATATACAATACATTTTTTTCAAGTTTTTTATTACGACCTCAGCTCAGCTCCGTGTTTTTCTTTCATAACCGAGATGATTTTTGCGCAAATATCCTGCACATCCTCATCTGTGAGAGTCTTTTCCGGTGATCTGAACTCGACTGAAAAAGTTACGCTTTTAATTCCCGCCCCAAGTTTTTCACCGCGGTATACGTCAAACGGACATACATTTTTTACAAGGTCAGACAAGCTTTCGATCTCTTTTTTTACAGTATCGCTCACCAAAGCATCCGGCATAACGAAGCTGAAATCTCTCTCCAATGCGGGGAACTTGGGGAGGGGAGTATACTTGGGAAGCGGCTTTGCCGTACTGAGCCAAGCGGTAAGATCAAGTTCCGCGTAATAGACGGTACTCTTTATACCGAATGATTTGCAGAGCTGTTCCGATACTTTGCCCATACTTCCGCTGATTCCGTTACCGCCGCGAACGGCTGCGCTCTCGCCTGTGCAGAGCGGGCCGCTTTCATTAAGTTTTGAAAATACAAACGGCTCCAAAGCGCAGTGCATTCCAAACGCTTCAATAATTCCCTTTAAGACAAAGAAATCATTGGGCAAAGGTGGTTGTCCCCAAGATTTAGGAAAATAGCTTCCCTCCAAAATTATCGCAAGGATATCTCTTTCGTTAGCGAGACCGGTCGTGACGTCAGGTCTGAACACTTTGCCTATCTCGAAAAACCGATTATTGGCGTTCTTGCGGTTCAGGTTGTAAGCCACTGATTCAAGAAGCGTTACGGCCAAAGTCGTACGCATCTCCGTCATATCCGGATTGAGCGGATTTAGGATTTTCACCGGCTCTATCTGCGGAGTGACAAGTGTGCGCTTCGCCTCGGAGACCATGCTGTTTGTGACAAGCTCGTTTAATCCGAAGTAGCACAGCGCGAAACGCGCGTTATCTCTATTAATTTCATAGGGTGAGGGTGTGTTTACGAGCTTCACTTCCGCTGTTTGAGCGGCAGGGATTCTATCATACCCGAACAGACGCCCAACCTCTTCCACAAGGTCGATCTCTTCTGAAATATCATGACGATACAGCGGAACACCGCACTCAATAGAGTCATCCCCTTTTTTTGCACAGATAATTCCGATAGATGTCAGTAAAGTGGTGATTTTGGTTGCGTCAAACTCTATCCCGAGGATTCTTGAAGCTCTTGAGGGACGCAAACTTATCTTCTTTTCTGACAACGGATTAGACAGAGTGTCAATCATACCCTCACAAACAGTCCCGCCCGCAAGTTCCTGTATAAGCGCCGCCGCCGTATTGATAGCGTTGTCAAGACCAAGCACCGGGTCAACGCCGCGTTCGAAGCGGTAGGATGAGTCTGTGGAGAGGCCAAGCCGCTTAGAGGTTTTGCGCACGCCGATCTGCTCAAAAAACGCGCACTCAAGGAACACATCTTTTGTAGAATCAGTAATTTGCGACCCCGCGCCTCCCATAACGCCCGCAAGGGCGGCAGGCTTTTTGGCGTCGCATATCATAAGATCGTCACCCAAAAGTTTGCGTTCAATATTATCAAGTGTCGTAAATTGTGAAATACCAAGGCTTTGCGCTGTCTTCACGATGATCTTCTTACCCTCAATAGTATCATAATTAAAGGCGTGCATCGGCTGGCCGTATTGTATCAATATATAGTTGGTGATATCAACCACATTATTTATTGGCCGTAACCCCGCCAAACTCAATCTCTTTTGCATCCACTGCGGTGATGGGCCTATAGTCACATTGCGCACAAGCCGGCCCAAATAACGGGGGCAGCGTCTTTGCTCTTCAACACTTACCGATATAGCGCTGTTGACAGAGTCTCCACCCTTTTCCTGAGGCGTTTTTGCGGTCTGTTTGAGCGGCTTGCCAAATGAGGCGCTCACTTCACGCGCGACTCCAAGAACGCTGAGGCAATCGCCCCTATCCGGTGTAATTTCAATCTCAATGACCGCGTCATCTGTGATATATTCTGAAAGGGGAGCGCCGATTTTATAATCTTTTGGGAGTGACATGATTCCGGCGTGATTGTCTGACAGTCCAAGCTCTTTCTCCGAACAGATCATGCCGTGCGACTCTATACCGCGTATCTTGGCTTTCTTCATAGTGAAACCATCAGGAAATTTTGTACCTATGGTTGCCAAAGCGACTGTCATATCAGCAGTTACGTTAGGTGCGCCGCATACGATTTGCAGGATCTCGCCGCTGCCCGCGTCAACCTCGCAAAGCGATAGCTTGTCGGCGTTAGGGTGAGCTGTTCGTGAGATCACCTTTGCCACCTTAACCCCTTGGGGGATATGGATATTGGTGATCGACGCCACTTCGATTCCCGCTTTAACAAGCGCGTTTGCGACTTCCTGTACGGGGACGTCGATATCGACGAAATCTTTCAGCCAGCTATATACGATTTTCATAAAAACCTCAAAATCAAAGTCAAAAGATAAATATAAGGGGGGAAGTATCCCCCTGACTGCGGGGACACCCCGCAACGCCCCGCCACATTAAACCACCATCAATCCCCTCTTAAAAGGGGGACTTTTTTAAAACCGGCAAATCAAAATCAACAACCAAAAAATCAATGCGTAAATCAAAATCAATAAATAGAAAAAACAGTGTGTAAATCAAAACTGCTTAAGAAACCTCGCATCGTTCTCATAGAAGAGTCTGATGTCATCAATCCCATATTTCAAAAGTGCGATACGCTCAATTCCCATCCCAAAGGCGAAACCTGTATATTTTTCAGGATCAATCCCGCAGTATTTAAATACGTTGGGATGAACCATCCCCGCGCCAAGTATTTCGAGCCACCCGCTCTGTTTGCAGATACTGCACCCTTTGCCTTTGCACAGGAAGCACTCAACGTCTACCTCTACGCTTGGCTCGGTGAAAGGGAAGTAACTTGGTCTTATTTTGATATGGGTCTTTTCATCAAAAAATCGGCGTGAAAAGGCGAGAAGCGTTCCTTTGAGATCAGAAAAACTGACATTCTCATCCACATAGAGCCCCTCTATCTGATGAAAAAGGCAGTAGCTTCTCGCGCTGATCTCCTCATTGCGGTAAACCCGTCCCGGCATAATTGCGCGGATCGGCGGCTTTACGTTCTCCATAACCCTTATCTGTACCGGCGAAGTGTGTGTACGAAGCACCGTCTTCTCGTCGATGTAAAAGGTATCCTGCATATCACGGGCAGGATGGAACGGCGGCATATTGAGCGCCTGAAAATTATAGTAATCGCTCTCAACTTCCGGCCCGTAAGCGATTGAAAATCCCATACTTACGAATATGTTCCTAATCTCATCCCTTATCTTCATAAGAGGGTGCAGACTGCCTGACGGGAACGGGTATCCCGGCAGTGTGGGGTCAAATCCGGCGTCTGTTGAAGACGCACCGGTCTTATTTTGCCACGGGGCGTCATTGAATCTGCCCTCAATATCAGCCCGCAGCTCATTAGCAGCCGCGCCGAAGGTTTTTCTATCTTCCGGTGACATCGCCCCAAGTGATTTCATCAAATCACGCAGGACGCCCTTTTTGCCTAGATATTTTACGCGGAAGTTTTCTGCATTCTGCTCGGAGGCTATGGCTTCAAATTCGGCTGTTGCTTCTTTGCGAAGGATTTCTAATGATTCAACGGTTTTGTATTCCATAATCCTGCAATATTCCTCATTACCAAAACAATACCACCCGTTATTAACTAACAGGTGGTATATGATTGATTATCAACAAAATACAAGTGTTTAAGCGGCAACAGTCTGAACCAGCTTAGTAAAAGCCGCAGGCTCATGTAAAGCCAAATGCGCCAAGCTCTTACGGTCAAGCACAATCCCCTTAACCTTAAGACTGTTCATAAACTTGCCGTAGGTAGTTCCATTCAACCTTGCAGCTGCGTTTATACGCATAATCCACAAAGACCTAAAATTACGCTTGTTCTGCTTGCGGTCTCTGTAGGCGTACACACCGGCGCGGTAAAAAGCGTCCTTGGCCTGGGTGATACAATTTGCGCGCTTTCCAAAATATCCCGCTGTCTGACTGATAATCGCTTTGCGTCTCGCTCTGGAAGCAACACGCGTCTTAGCTCTTGGCATGACCTAACTCCTTTTATTTCAATTGCTTGTAATTATTACCTGAATTATTGCGTAACGTTTAAATATTTGTGATTCAACGAATACACAGGGATAAACCCTGTGTATTCTGTTGATTTCACCCCTTTGGGGTGAGGAAACAAATTCAATATTTGTATCCGTATCTGTATCCGTACAGACAAGGCATGCCTTGTCTCTGCATTAATGAAACTACATTTGAATCATCAACGCTACTTTTTTCTCTACACCTTCATAGACAAGAGCGCTTTTGCGCAGATTGCGCTTGCGCTTTCTGTCTTTTTTGTTCAAGATGTGGCTTTTGTACGCTTTTTTACGCTTTACGTGTCCGTTTGCTGTTAAACTGAAACGCTTACGGGCTGCACTGCGGCTTTTCATCTTTGGCATCTTTATACTCCCTTTATATGCTTTTTACGCCTCTTCAGACGCGTTGTTGTTGTTTTCGTCTTCCTGTTTTTTCTTCTCTTCTAATTCTAATTTGCGCTGATACTCTTTAACTTTCACCTTATCGGGCACATACATGGAGGTCATGTTGCGGCCTTCCATTTTTGCCGAGAGCTCCTTTTGGGCGATATCTAAAAGCCCGGCATCTACCCGGTCGAGCATCTCCTTGCCAAAGTCCAAATGCGTGATTTCGCGCCCTCTGAACACTACAGTCGCCTTAACACGGTCGCCCCTCAAGAGAAACTTGCGGGCGTGGTCGAGCTTAAAGTTGAGGTCGTGATCGTCGGTTTTGGGGTGGAGCTTTATCTCCTTGAGCTGCATAACATGCTGCTTCTTTTTGGCGTCTTTCTCTTTTTTCGCTTTTTCGTACTTGAACTTGCCATAGTTCATAATCTTGCACACAGGAGGATCGGCAGTAGGCGCGATTTCAACCAAATCAAGCTGATAGTCCTCCGCTCTCGCAACCGCGTCGCCTATGGACATAATCCCAAGCGCCTCACCGTCCGGCGCAACCACTCTCACGCGCGGAACACGGATCTCGTTATTGATGCGCGTCCCGTCATCTCTTCTGGATGGTGTACGAAACTTGTTAATATTTGCCTCCTGCCTGTTGAGACAGCCGCCCGCGGCTGTCCGTTTATTTTGTTAATCCATTATCGTTGATATTGATTTCAACCTGTTTTCGTATCCGTTATATTTTCGTTATCCCGTTAATTCCCGTATCCCGTTAATTCCCGCATCCCGTTAATTCCCGCATCCCGTTAATTCCCGTATCCCGTTAATTCCCGCATCCCGCACATCCCCCGGGGTTGAAACCCCGGGCTACAATCTTGCACCCCTACAGGGTGCGGAAAAACATTAAGAATCAATCATTTATCGTTGGGTTATTCAACAGACTTGTTAAAATCCATAACATTCGTTCCCGGAATTGATAATTCGATAAACGCTTTTATAACCTCATTGATTGAACGCGAACCTAGATCGCCTTTTGAATGCTGACGAACCGAAACCGTGTTTGAATCCCGCTCCTTTTCACCTACTACGAGCATGAATGGGATTTTTGAGGTTTCCGCTTCACGGATCTTATAGCCTACTTTTTCGTTGCGCTCGTCGATCTCTGCCCTGATACCCGCGTTTAAAAGCTCTGAATGAACCTTGCGGGCGTAGTCGGTGAAATGCTCTGAAATAGGCAGAACCCGGCACTGTTCAGGCGAAAGCCACAAAGGGAGCGCGCCGCCGTAGTGCTCAAGCAGAATTCCAATAAAACGCTCCATCGACCCCAAAAGCGCTCTATGAATCATCACAGGACGCTTTTTCTCGCCGTCCGCCGCCGTGTACTCAAGCTCTAAAAGCTCCGGCATGCTGAAATCAAGCTGAATCGTCCCGCACTGCCAGCTGCGCTTTAAAACGTCCTTAACATGGAAATCAATTTTAGGCCCATAAAAAGCGCCGTCGCCGGGGTTGAGCTGATAAGCTATTTTCCCGTCATCAAGCACCTTTTTGAGAGCGCCCTCGGCCTTCTCCCAAATCTCAAGCGAACCTATATATTTTTCGGGACGAGTTGATAATTCTATCTTATAATCGTCAAATCCAAAAACCTTGTAAATGTATGTAATAAAAGAGATTACCTTAGTTATCTCATCCTCAATCTGATCAGGAAGACAGAAGATATGAGCGTCATCCTGAGTGAATTGCCTTACCCTGAAAAGCCCGTGAAGAGCGCTTGATTTCTCGTGACGGTGCACAAGTCCGAACTCGCAAAACTTGAGCGGGAACTGTCTGTAAGAGCGCGGAACGCTTTTGAAGACAAGCAGGCCGCCCGGACAGTTCATAGGCTTTACAGCGCAGGTAACGTCGTCGATCTGCGTGAAATACATATTCTCTTTATATTTGTCCCAATGACCGCTTTTGCGCCAAAGTTCTTCATTCAAAATGATTGGAGTCTTTATCTCCTGATAACCCGCTTTCACATGCTCTTTGCGTGAAAAATCAAGAACCGCGTTATAAAGAACCATCCCGCGAGGATGCCAAAACGGAAAACCCGCCCCCTCCTGATGGAATGTGAAGAGTTCCAAGTCCTTACCCAATTTACGGTGATCACGCTTCTGCGCCTCTTCAAGCAGCGTAAGATACTCATCAAGCTGCGCCTGTTTTGGAAATGAGATTCCGTAGATGCGCTGAAGCATAGGGTTATCGACCTTGCCGCGCCAGTAAGCTCCCGCAACGCTCGTCAGCTTAAATGCCTTGATATAACCGGTATCAGGCACGTGAGGCCCGCGGCACAGATCAACCCAATCACCCTGACTGTACATGCTCGGCTGACCAACTACGTCATTGAGAAGCTCAATCTTGTAAGGCTCATTTTTATCACCGAAGATCTTGCGCGCCTCATCAACGCAGACTTCTTTGCGGATAAATTGAAGCTTTTTATCGGTGATCTCCTTAAACTTCTTTTCGATAGCGGCGATATCTTCAGGGGTAAACGGCTTATCCGTATCGAAATCGTAATAAAACCCGTTTTCTATTGACGGCCCGATAGCGATTTTCGCTTCGGGAAAAAGCTCCTGCACAGCCTGAGCTAAAATGTGCGATGACGAGTGCCAAAAGATCGACTTGCCCTCATCATTATCAAACGTGAGGATCGCAACGGTATCATTATCATTAAGTTTAGATGACAAATCCCTAAGCTCGCCGTTGATCTTGCAGGCGACAGCGGCCTTGGCAAGTTTCGGACTTATAGCTTTAGCAACATCAAACGCGCACGCATTATCTGCTAAAGGGAGATTTTTCCCATCAGGTAAAATAACGTTCATTTCTAAATATTCTCTCTTTTCCCGCGCCCCTTTAGGGGAGCAAAGACTGTAACCGGGGGCTTTAGCCCCAAGATCTTACATCAGTAACAAAAACCTCTATTTCGTGCTAAGCCGCCAAATGTATGTTTACAATTGACAGTGCCCCGGGGTAAAAGGTGAACCGAGGTGGCATGTTTGCTGCTGTGATCGCGCCTGCGCGGGATTCATCTTTACCCGTCAACGAGAAGATGAATCATACGTCTTGGTAATCACTATGTGAAATCTGGGCGTTACTGGACTCGAACCAGTGACCCCTACCATGTCAAGGTAGTACTCTAACCAGCTGAGCTAAACGCCCTTTTTATATTTAATTGTTAAGTTTCTCTTAAGAAATCCTTAATTGTTAAATATAGTCATCAAATATAATAAACGGTATCTCGAAAAACAAGAGAAATTTGAAAATTCTTATTTAAATAAAAATATCTGTCTTGACAGAGAGTCGCTTAAAGCATATATTTAATCAAACACAGAAGCCGGAGTACTGTCATTATGAATACAACAGCGCAAAACGAATATAAAAATCCGCTTGCGGAACGCTACGCAAGTAAAGAGATGCTTTATCTGTTTTCCCCGCAGTACAAGTTCAGCACATGGCGCAAACTTTGGTGCGCCCTTGCGGAGTGCGAAAAAGAGCTCGGTCTGCCGATAACAGATGAGCAGATCGCGCAGATGAAAGCGAATGCCGACAATATCGATTTTGAAACAGCGCGCAGGTACGAAAAAGAGGTACGCCACGACGTGATGGCTCATGTAAAAACATTTGCGGATGTCTGTCCCGCGGCCAAACCTATAATACACCTTGGAGCGACAAGCGCGTTTGTGGGGGATAATACCGATCTTATACAGATGCGCGAGGGGTGCCGCCTGCTTCTTGGGCGTATGGTTAAGCTGATGGCGGTGCTTAAAAAATTTGCGGTTGACAATGCGAATCTTGCGACTCTTGGATTTACGCATTTTCAGGCTGCGCAGCTTACTACTGTTGGTAAACGGGCGTGTTTGTGGATGTATGATTTTCTGATGGATTACGAAGAGCTTGAAAGATTTGAAAAGACACTCAAGTTTAGAGGCGTAAAGGGGACAACCGGGACGCAGGCATCTTTTTTAAGTCTGTTTGACGGTGATCACGCAAAAGTCAAAAAATTAGACAAAGAAGTCGCGGCCAAAATGGGATTTGACAGCGTTTTTCCTGTGACGGGGCAAACTTACACAAGAAAAATTGACAGTCAGGCGGCGTCAATTCTAAGCGGTCTTGCGCAGTCACTGCATAAGTTTGCAAATGATATACGGCTTTTGCAGCATCTCAAAGAGATCGAAGAACCGTTTGAAAAAAGTCAGATAGGCTCTTCCGCTATGGCGTATAAGAGAAACCCGATGCGCAGTGAGCGCCTTACGGCTTTAAGCCGCTTTTTAATGTCAAACGCGCTGTCACCCGCAATGACCGCCGCGGAGCAGTGGTTTGAGCGCACTCTTGACGACAGCGCCAACAAGCGCCTCACCATTCCGCAGGCGTTTCTCGCGGCTGACGCGGCGCTTATTATCGCGGCTAATGTGTGCGACGGCCTTGTCGTCTATCCCAAAGTTATAGCCCGTCATATTGAGGATGAACTGCCGTTTATGGCGACTGAAAATATAATTATGGAAGCGGTAAAATTAGGCGGTGACAGACAGGAACTCCACGAACAGATCCGCGTACACTCGATGGAAGCCGCGAAAGTTGTGAAACTTGAGGCTAAACCTAATGACCTTTTAGAGCGTATCGCAAAAGACCCCGCATTTGCCGTCATCAAGGATAAACTGACAGAAATACTCAACGTCAAACAATTTACAGGGCGCGCTCCCGAGCAGGTGCATGAGTTTATGGATGAATATATCAGTCCGCTTCTTGAAAAGGGCGCCGCTGATTACGGTTCGAATGCCCTTTCATCACAGGATTTGAGCGTTTGAGAGATAATAAAAGATGATACCGGCGGATTATCATCTGCACACCCCATATTGCGGCCACGCGCAAGGTGAGATCATCGAATATGTTGAGCGCGCGATTTTTTTAGGATTGAAAGAGATCGGATTTTCCGATCATCTCGGCAGATATTACCTCACCCCCGCACAGCTTAAAAAAAATTGGGAGTGGGGGATGCGCCCGGAGTCTCTTCCCCAATATTTTAATGATATCACCAAATTACAAAAGCAGTTTGACGGGCGGATAAAGATACGCATTGGTCTTGAGATTGATTACATCGAAGGCGCGGAAGAGTCCGCAATTAAAATTATGGACACGCTTCCTTTTGATTACGCGATTTGTTCAATCCACTGCCTGCCGTCTTTAGGATGGAAACACATTGCGCATTATACAAAAATGAATCCTGCCGTTATCTATAAAGAGTATTTTAAGGCGGCGCATGCGGCGGTCAACAGCAATTGCTTTCAATCCCTCGCCCATATTGATTTTTTATGGCGTTATATCCCGTGTGTCAATGAAGAGTTAAAGAAGATCGCTTTAAAAGGGATTGAACGGGTTGTAAAAGCCGCTTCCAAAAGTAGAACGGCGCTTGAACTGAATTCTAACGGATTTTTCCACGCGTCAAACAATACAATGGGTCAAGTCCTTTACAGCTTCTTTTTAGATCAAATTTCAAAACATAAACCTGCCGTTACCATCGGTTCAGATGCTCACGAACCGCACAATGCGGGATGGTTATTTGAGGATATCTGTAAAATTATGAAAACAAAAGAGATTAACACGATTTTAGGATTTGAGCAGAAAAAAAGTGTTTTATTTCAAATTTGACTCATCGACCGAATCAAATTTTTCATCGAATCAAACGCGATCTCATCTTCTGATATCTCTTTGGGGAATCTGAAAAGTATCTCCGTTATTTCATCGTTGTGGGTTATGGATGATAACTCTTTGTCGGTACGGCATGTAAAGAAGATATCAAGCGTATGGTAGGTGATGCCGCGGTAAATATAAATATTAGGGATCGATCTGTAATATTCGACGACCTCTATGTCAACTCCCAATTCCTCAAAGACTTCGCGTTTCACAGCGTTTTCTCCATCCTCCCTAAAGTCCACGAACCCGCCGGGCAGATCAAGCAGCCCCTTTTGCGGCTCGTGGTTTCTGCGGATTACCATAAGCCGCCCTTTATCATCGTAGATCAAGGCGGCAACGGCAGCCGCGGTGTTGAAGTAGAGTTCGAATCCGCATTTATCACAGACGATCTTTTTTTCGTTTTTTATGAAGACGCTCTCTGATGAGCACTTGGGGCAGAATTTTATCAAGACTAACTCCTCAACTCTTTTGCTCTCGCCGCGGCCTGTGTTACCGCTTGAATAACGGAGTGTCTGAAAGCGCCCTTTTCAAGCTCCTCTAATCCTCTTACCGTAGTGCCGCCCGGAGACATAACTTTTGATTTTAGGACGGAGGGGTGTTCGCCTGTGCTTTCAACCATTTTTGCGGCGCCTATTACAGTTTGTACCGCCGCGTTAAGGGCCGTTTCATAAGGGAGTCCGGTGCTCACTCCGCCTTCGGTGAGCGCTTCTATAAAACTGTAGACAAACGCGGGGCCGCTGCCTGAGAGACCTGTCACAGAGTCAATAAGATTTTCTGATATGTTTATTACTTTACCGCAAGCGCTGAAGATATATTCAACGCGCCTGATATCTTCGGGAGTACAGTTCTCTGAGAGCGAATACGCGCACATCCCTTCGCCGATAACAACAGGGGTATTGGGCATACTGCGGCAGATACGGGCGTTTTTTCCAAGTTTTTCCCTGATTGATTGAATTTCCACTCCGGCCGCTATTGAGATGGTGAGAAAATTCAGTTCAGACAGCAAAGGAGCAAGCATGTCAAGCGCTTCCCTTGTGTCGGCGGGTTTTACGGCGAGAATCACCACGTCGGGTATAAACTCGCTCTTTTTCCACTCGGTGGGCGCGATAACTTCTAGATATTCTCCAAGAGTATTAAGCGCTCCGGGCGCTTTGTCATACGCCGAAATTCTTACCGCGCCGCCGTAAGCTCTAAGAAGCCCGCTGATGAGCGCCCTGCCCATGTTTCCTGTACCTATTACCGCTATTCTCATGGTAAAACCTTTCAGTTATCAGTTGTCAGTTATCAGTTTTCAGATAAGAGGAAGAGGCAGCTTCCTGTTTTTAACTGATAACTGAAAACCATGCACTGAAAACTCTCTTTTAAGATTTCATCGCCCCAAGAAATTCCTTATTTGTCTTTGAGGTCTGCATCTTCTCATTCATAAACTCCATCTGCTCCACAGGAGACATTGACGCAAGGAACTTGCGCAGTATCCACATGCTGTTGAGCTCTTCCTGTGAGAGGAGAAGCTCCTCTTTACGGGTACCGCTCTTAAAGAGATCAATAGCGGGATAGATACGTCTGTCCGCGATTTTTCTATCGAGCACAAGCTCCATATTACCTGTACCTTTGAACTCTTCAAAAATAACTTCGTCCATGCGGCTTCCTGTCTCAATAAGAGCGGTTGCCATTATGGTGAGAGATCCGCCGTGATCAATATTGCGCGCCGCGCCGAAAAACCGTTTCGGTTTGTAAAGCGCCTGCGAGTCCACGCCGCCCGACAGGATTCTGCCTGAGTGCGGAACTACAGTATTGTAAGCGCGCGCAAGGCGGGTGATACTGTCAAGAAGAATTACAACGTCTCTGTTATGTTCAACAAGTCTTTTCGCCCGCTCTATCGCCATCTCCGCCACAACCACGTGGCGCTCGGCCGGTTCGTCAAAAGTGGAGCTTATCACCTCCGCCTTTACAGAGCGCTGCATGTCGGTAACTTCTTCCGGGCGCTCGTCAATAAGAAGTACTATTAAAAATACTTCGGGATGATTTGCGAGAATCGCGTTGGCTATACTCTTTAACAGAACCGTTTTACCTGTACGCGGCGGAGCCACTATAAGTCCGCGCTGACCTTTACCGATGGGCGTCATGAGGTTCATTATACGGGTGGCGCACTCTTTATTACTGTGTTCGAGATTGAGTTTTTCGTCGGGGAAGAGGGGAGTGAGGTCGTCGAAGTTGATCTTCCTTTTGCATGATTCGGGGTCTTCAAAGTTTATCATCTCTACCCGTAAAAGAGCAAAATAACGCTCCGAATCTTTCGGCGGACGAACCTGACCGGAAACGGTGTCGCCGGTCTTAAGGTAGAACCGTTTTATTTGAGACGGCGAAACATAAATATCATCCGGCCCGCTCAGATAACTGTTGGCCGGGGAGCGCAAAAACCCAAAACCGTCCGGCATAATTTCAAGTACACCCTCGGCAAACATCTGCCCGTTTTGAGCGGCCTGAGATTGAAGGATCTTAAAAATAAGCTCCTGACGGCGCAGACTGCGGCTCTCACCTACATTTTGGTTTCCGGCAAGCTCGTTAAGTTCCGCCATCGACATTGACTTTAACTCTGCAACATTCATCAACACACCTCAATTAGAGAAAAGGTTATTTTAAATTAAAGTTTACTTTAGGAAGTAATGCTCAATTGACAACTTTTTTTGGTTATGGATTTTTTCTCAATTAAAACAGATTTTTGCGAGGCCGTAAAGGGACGCTTAAAACAATACATTTATAATTAATGGATGTTTATAAAATAGTCTATAGCAAGAAGCAAGTCAAGTATTTTTATTTTTTTTTAACGCTATACTGCATAACGGCATAAATCTACACTGCACCGCACGCAACTGCACGGCAGGGCCGGCTCTGCTGCTTAGCGGCCGCTGTGTAGATTTATGCCGTGTACCAGTATAGTAAGCGGCGCGCTCAAACAGAACTCCGCTGAGTTAAGGATTTTAGCGGGCGGGTAAACACAATATTTACTGTTTAAACAAAAAACCTTTGACATCCTCCTGCCCCTATGTTATCTTATAATAGATACACCAATTAAATGTTATTCATTTAATGTGATAAAACATACCCGAAATTCAAGCATTTAAGCCCGTATTCTAAAATGCGGGCTTCATTTTTTATTTAAAGATTAATAAATACAGGAGTTTTGCGCAATGGCTAATGATGTATTCATGAACAGATCAATTGAAACGGTGTCATGGCAGGATTACAGAGCAAGCAGCACCGGCATGGTTGTTTTTTACGCTACAGACCCGGTTTGTGAACTGCCGATAAGAGAGGTGCCGGAACAATATCCAAGCGAAATACTGCCGGAGCCTAACTACGAAACAGAAACATTCGGTTTCTTTGGATGCGCAAGAACCAAGATCAGATCGACGTTCATTAAATCAAAAATCAGATATCTGTTTTTTATAACCAAATACGCAGGCACAGACGCCGATCTTAAAGACGAATACCTTATTACAGGATATTACCGCGTGACAAAAATCGCAGATGTTAAGAAACAGCACATCCGCTACTGCAGCGATTACTCCTGTCTTGACGAAAAGGATTGTTTCGCGCTGCGCGCCGAAGAGAGCCGCTTCGTCTGCGCAAAAGACGCGTTCGGCGTAACGCCTCAGCTTCTTAAATCGTGGGATTTTAAGGGCCGCGTTACCCGTCAAAGCCGTATACTGCTCAGCGAAGAGCAGACGGCGGCAATAGTAGAACACCTTAAATCCAAACCCGATATCAAAGAGCAATATATCGAAGAGACAGCAAGGCTCCAGCCGCATGACGGGAGCGAAGAGGAAGAGACCGAATAGAGGAGTTTTAAATTGGATTTCATGAACACAGTATTGATAGTAGGCGGCGGCGGCAGAGAGCATGCGCTCCTTAAAGCTCTTTTGAGATCGGAGAGAGCGCTGTGCGTATTTGCCTATCCCGGTAATCCCGGTATGGAGAGAGACGGGTGCATGCTTGTAGATCAGCCCATCGAAAACTGGGATGATTTGGCTAAATGGGCAAGCGAAAATGAGATCGATCTTACGATTGTAGGGCCCGAGGTGCCGCTTGTAGAGGGAATTGCCGACACTTTCAATAAAGAGGGGCTTACGATATTCGGCCCCTCAAAAGCCGCGGCGCGGATTGAGGGCAGTAAGGCTTTTTCTAAAGATTTAATGAAAAAGTACGGGATCCCCACTGCCGATTTTCAAACGTTTACCGATAAAAATAAAGCTCACGCCTATCTTGAGGAAAAGGGCGCTCCTATTGTCGTAAAGGTAAGCGGACTTGCGGCCGGCAAAGGCGCCATCGTCTGCGATACTGTGAAAGAAGCCAAGGACGCGTTAAAGGATATTTTCGATAAAAAGAGCTTCGGCGAAGCGGGTGAAACAGTTGTCATTGAGGAAAAAATGAGCGGCGAGGAGGCGTCTGTATTTGTTCTTACAGACGGCAAATCGTATAAGATCCTTCCCGCGGCGCAAGATCATAAAACAATCGGCGATAACGATACCGGCCCGAACACGGGCGGCATGGGCGCGTACTCTCCCGCTCCGATAGTTGACGGCGCTCTTATGGCGCGTATCGAAAAGGAGATAATAGTTCCTACGCTTGCGGCTATGGAAAAAGAGAAGTCCCGCTACAGGGGGGTTCTTTTTATCGGCATTATGGTTACAAAAGAGGGGCCCAAAGTTGTCGAGTACAACTGCCGTTTCGGAGACCCCGAAACTGAGGCGATTCTGCCTCTTGTACAGTGCGACTGGTACGAAGCCTTTAAAGCGTGCGCAAAGGGCAGGCTCTCAGATGTAAAATGGAGCGTTGACCCCGGTTTTTGCGTTTCGGTAGTGCTTGCAAGTAAAGGGTATCCGGGGAAATTTGAAAAAGGCAAAGTAATAAGCGGAATAGAGATGGCGGAGAGCAAGGGTGCGCTTGATGTATACTTTGCGGGCGTGAGCCTTGATAAACAGGAGAGACTCGTAACAGGCGGCGGGCGTGTATTAGCCGTTTCGTCGTGGGCGCCGGCTCTTATAGACGCCGTCGCGCAAGCTTACGAAGGCGTTGCCGAGATACAATTTGACGGAAAAACCTTTAGAAAAGATATCGCCGCAAAAGGGCTGAAATATACCAAGTAACAGCACGAGTTTACACTGCGCCGCAAGACTTTGTCGGCGCTTCAATACCTGTGTCGTGTTTGACGACGATTTTTTTCCACCGTCCCGACCTGTACCACAAAAGACTTACGCACATCATCACAAAAAACGCTATGGCGTAGGAGACCCAAATTCCAGTAATACCCAAACTTGTACCCGATAGTACTGACGCGATAGGCACCCTCATTACCCATACGGATATAATTGTAAAAATAAGTGTCGTAAGGGTATGGCCCGCTCCGTTTATAACTCCGTTTGACACATACATCACCGCAAAGAAGATTGTTGCCGGGCCCATTATGCGCAGATAGCTTATTCCTACGGCGATCACGTCGGGGTCAATTGTAAACGGAATAAGAAGCGTTCCCGGAATAGTTACAAAAAAGATCGAAAAAAAGATCGTTATTGAAAGCGTCATTATAAGCGCCCATCTGAAAATACTTGACACACGCTCTGCTTTGCCCGCGCCAAGATTCTGTCCGACAATAACCGAAACCGCAAGTCCTATAGACTGCGCGGGAAGAAACGCCAGAGAGTCCACACGGTTTGCCGCGCCGAACCCTGCCGCCGCGGCTGCGCCGAATGAGTTGACAAGAGACGCAATAGCAGCCATACCCAAAGACATGGCCGACTGCTGTATCATAGAGGGAAATCCAATTTTAAAAATCAATTTGGCGATGTTGATATCAAGACGGAGCTTGTTTATACCGCCTACAAGCACATTGCCTTTTAGCTTTAGATAAGTTATCCCAAGCGCAAGCGCGAAAAAGGAGGAGATAAGCGAAGCCCAAGCCGCGCCGTTAAGTCCCAGCGCCGGAAACGGCCCAATCCCAAGAATAAACAGCGGATCAAGTATAATATTGAGCAGTACGCCTGCGCCGATAAAGTAAAGAGGCGTTTTGGTATCTCCAACCCCGCGCAGAATCGAAGTAACCATAAAGCTCAAAAACATAAACGGAAAACTTAGAAAAGAGATCCGCAGGTAAGATGAGGCCAAAGGAAAAATCGACTCAGGCGTTCCAAGCAGCGTGAGTATTTTGTCAACAAATAAAATTCCGCCCAAACAGGAGAGCGCCGATAAAATAAACGCTAACGTAAAGGAGGTGCCTACGGTTTTTGTAACCATATTAAAATTGCGCGCGCCGTAAAACTGCGAGACAAGTATGGTAGTAGCCATTGTGGCCCCGCTTGCCACACCAACAAAGATAAATACCACGGGAAAACTCACCGCAACGGCGCCCATCGCGTCGCTGCCGATAAACCGTCCTACCCAAATCGCGTTTACAAGACTGTAGCTTACGTTAAGCAGATTGGCAAGAAGCATAGGCACGGCTAATGAGAGCAGGTGCCGCGGGATACTGCCGGATGTTAAGTCTTTACCAAATTTTTTAGTTTTTATCATATTAATATATTATTCGTGATCATAAGTACATCATTCAATTTCGATCACAGGTAAGCGTAAAGCTTATACCGGCAAAATCTGAAAATTTTTTGCTGATTACAGTGTGATCACAGTTATAAATTTACAATTCGCGCTGACTGTTTAAGTGCGGATGTCAAAATAATGGGGGATATCACTAAATGCAGATTAAATCTAAGGATATTTTCCGCGTGCTGAGCCGAAGACGACGCCGCAGGCGGCAACACACGCTCGCACCGTCTTCGGTACGTCTCTGCAGCATAGGGTTTTAACCCCAGGGCAGGGTTTAAGAATCACACCGTTAAATCTAAATTTTCCCCTTTACCCATCTCCTTACCGACAGATACATTGATCCCCGCAGTGACCTTTACGAGCTTTTCAGCCATCTGCATCATCTTAGTATTCGATGCAGTCATCGTTTTATTAAGACGATCGATCATTTGGGTGTTGCTTATCAGGGCGATAGATAGCGGATCCATAAGGTTTTACCTCCCGGTTACAATAATCCTGTTATGTGTATCGGAATATATCAGCTTAAACTTTAACGCTTTTACTCCTTACTCGCGCCGTTCGTTCCCGATTACGAAACTTTTCAGAACGATCCCGAAAATAATTGATGGGAGTAAAAAAATTACAACAGCAAAAAAAATGTTGTAATTGCATTAAAAATGTATTATGTTTAATCTAAGCGTTAAACATATAACAGACATAAACATATAACCCCCAATTATCAGTTTAAGTTTCAATAATATGGGAGCTTGTTGTAGGTACAAAGCCTGCCACAGTAAAAGCCGCCGTGAAAAAAGCGGCAAAAAAGGCTTAACATGGAAAAACGCATATTAACAGAAGATATCAGGCGTGAACTTCTCGGCCTTGTCCCGTTCAGCGCGGGCAGCGCCGATGATTTTACACATATCTTTCCGTCAGTTTTACTGTTTTTAATGGCGATAACGGTAAGTGCGCAAACTGGAACGCCTAATACCGATTGGGCTAACAAAGGCGCAGACAATCTTGATGGTGCAGACATTACTCGCGCTGAAATTCTTGCAGACGGCACAATCGGTGGACGTTTTACTGAAGAAAACGGTTGGACAGTCCAAAATGGTCATCTTCCCGGCCTCTTCGGCCAAACCGTTCCATTGCCTGTACATCTTGGCGGTACATCTGTAAACCCACAACTTCGCCAAAGGCAAAATACAAACGCATCATCTTTTAACATGCGGGTATCTCCCGCTAAAGGCAGCATATCAAACATCAGTTACACGCTAAACACAGAGAGTATACTTTCCATATCGGTTTACAATTTAAAAGGCAAAAAAATAGCTTCTCAACCCAAGCGTTTACGAACTGCGGGCGAACATAATTTTTCATTCAAAGCGCCTAAAGGTTTTTACATAGTAGAGGCAAAGGTGCAGGGCAAGACAGGTGTTGGAGAGGGAGACGCGAAACATCGCGTCTTTACGGAGAGGGTTTTGGTGAGATGATATCTATTTTAATGATACAGAAAGTGTCAGCAACGGTAAAGTCGCAATTGGAAGACAGCCGGATACTCAACAAGATACAATTCTGAATCTCTCCGAATCGGTTAGGGATTTATAGTGAAATGCTTGTTATTAACAGGGAGACGGGCAGGTTTTATCGGCAATAATTTTTCCTATTGCATACAGCGGAAAAACTTTAATTTTATCATACTGCCCAAAATTTTCAAGTGAAGAACGAACGCCGTATGCAGATTGCTTCTCTTCCAAAAATACCCACATACTTTGCATTTTACCCTGTTTACCCGATTTTACTTCGATAGGTATAATGTCTTCGCCGCGCTGAACGACAAAATCTATCTGTGCATTGGTATTTTTTTTCTCACGAACCCAACAGTAAAGTTCATTGTCGAAATAGTATGGGGCGTTTTTTTTCAGTTCGCAGCCCGCAAATATTTCCGCAACAGCACCCTTATTGATTGTGTCAAAATCGTTTGAAAGCAAAATACCCGACATATCCAATTTTAAAATTCGCTGATAAATTCCTGTGTCAAAAGGAACCACTCTGCGATATTTCGGATTTATCCTTGCTTCAAGCGGTATTCCGTCTGCCGATGTGTGCGTAACCTGATAACACAAGCCCGCCATTATCAATAATTCTAACGATTTTTTAACTTGCTCATTGCTAAGGTTTTGAGAGACGTGTTCATACACAAATTTTCCATCTGCCTGCAGCGCAATAGAACTAAAAACTTCGTTAATTCTTGCAGCCGGAATCCTTTTTTTGTATTTTGCAAAATCGTTACGGAATGATGTGAGTAAATTGCTCAAAACCTTTTGACAACGCAAGAAGTCGCGTGTTCGGATAAATTCCGCAACCACTTCGGGCATTCCGCCGATAATCAGAAAGTTTTTCAGCTGCTCAATAATTTTTTCGTGAATTACCTCCGAGACAGGTTTTTCCGGTGTTACCTCATCTATAAGTTTTGCCCATATTTCGTATCCGGAGGCGCACAAAAATTCGCTGAACGAAAAGGGGTACATAAACATATAATCAATTCTGCCAACGCCAAAAGAGGGAATCTCTTCGAGAGCAAATTCGAGCAAAGAACCCGCCGCGATAATATGAAGTTCAGGCATTTCTTCGTAAAAAAAGCGCAAAGCTGCTATTGCGTCCGTGCAATTTTGAATTTCGTCAATAAATAGCAATGTTTCGCCGGTTACAATAGGTTTGCCAAAAAGCAGAGTAAGTTCGCTGCAAATTATTTGCGGGTCAGAATGCTGCGCGAAAACAGTTTTTGCAGACGCGTGATCTTTGTTTTCAAAATTTATCTCTACAAAATGCTTAAAGCGTTTACCCAAATTACGAACAGCAGTAGTTTTGCCCACCTGACGCGCCCCGCGAAGCATTAACGGTTTGAGCGGTTTTTCTTTGCTCCAATGCAATAAAGCGTGGTCAATTTTTCTATTAAAATAACCCATTAATTTTCCATTTCAGTAAAAATAAGAGGCAAACTTTTGCCATTTTCCGCAAAAATACCAGGCAAACTTACAGCCTTTTCAGTAAAAATACTACCCGAACAATGCTCTTTCAAGATAAAAATACGATTTAACAGCAAAAAAAATGTTGTAATTATATTAAAAATGTATTATGTTTAATTTAAGCGTTAAACATATAACCGACATAAACATATAACCCCCAATTATCAGTTTAAGTTTCAATAACATGGATTG